>DATNQK010000644.1:0-8108 GCA_036704065.1 Stenomitos sp. | reverse complement strand
TCTTTCGCCCACTTGCGTTCCAAAAAAGTTTTGATTGCGTCGCGCCCCTTCAAAAATTCAGCGCGATTGCGCCACTCTGAATCTTCGGTATAGGCCAGGGCAACTTTCTCCGGATTACGGGTATTCCAGGCGTCTTCTGCCGCTTGAACTTTTGCGATCGCAGTTTCTAAGGTAAAGGGTGGTAATGGGGGTTTCATTTGCAACACATGAGATGATCGGCTCAAACTTAAGACATCGATTCAATCGCTTAGAGGCTAGACCTGGCTGCATCTGCGACTGGGAACCTAGGTGTAGGTGGCTCCTGTTCAATAATTGGTTCTGTGGTAACTGTGAACCCTGATAAAGGTGCCGTATTGAGCTGTAGCTGTAGCAAATCAGGACGGGAATAATGACCAATGCTATCCATCATTCGCTTTCGTTTTGTAATGAGCGAGAAATCGAGATCTGCGATCGCCATGCCTTCTCCTTCTGTAATCGGCGTCGCTATCGGTGTTCCTTCTGGGTTAATAATGGTGGTGTAACAACCCCCTGAAAGCGCTTTATGTAGCTTTTCGTCAGGTAGAATTTGACTCACCTGTTCCGGTGACAGCCAACTGGTGGCATTCACCACAAAACAACCTGCTTCTAGGGCATGGTGGCGAATAGTTACTTCAATTTGTTCGGCAAAAATTTGCCCAACCATCGAGCCTGGAAACTGTGAGCAGTGAATTTGCTCCTGCTGCGCCATTAGGGCAAATCGAGCGAGGGGATTATAGTGTTCCCAACAAGCTAGTGCCCCCAATTTACCCACTGCCGTATCGAGCACTTTCAATCCAGCACCATCACCTTGCCCCCAGACCATGCGTTCGTGATAAGTTGGGGTAATTTTGCGGCGTTTCAGCAGTAGGGTTCCATCGGCATCAAATATCAATTGGCTGTTATAAAGTGAACCCCCGTCGCGTTCATTTACCCCAAGAACAACAACCATCTCGTGCGATCGCGCTGCTTGACTGACGGCTTCAGTTACCGGACCTGGAACTGTAACCGCCTGCTCATAAAGCAACAGGTGATCTTTTCCCATCAATACAGGGGGTTGTACAAAGGAAAAGTACGGATAGTAGGGGATGAGAGTTTCTGGAAAAACAACTAATTGCACTCCAGCTTGAGCCGCTTTAGCGATCGCGTCTAAAACCTTCTGTGTTGTTTCTTCTCGGCTAAATAAAACTGGACTAATTTGTACTGCTGCGGCTCGAACGGTTCGTGCGTAATCCACCATTGACTCCTGTTGAGATTCCAAGCGTGAACGCTGGATTATTTAGAGGGTCCAGGTATCTAAAGTAAAAGCACCCTCCTTGCGATGCATCAGAATTAAATCGAGAACATCTAATGGATTAATCGGACGAATGCCAGGAATTAACGAGGGTTCACCATGTCCATAGAGCGCTTGCAAAGCAAAGCGACAAGCATAAACTTTGCCACCCTCAGACATAAACTTACTAATTTGATCATTAAAGTTTTGATGTCCAGGAAAGGCTGCATCTCCGAGCTTTGGAAATCCGCGTTGAACCCCTAAGGTAACTCCAGGACCATACAGCAATACCGATGTTTCAAACCCTTTGCGGAGTAAACGGGTCGCTTGCAATAAGTTGACGAAACCAATTGACCCTTCAAAAGCAACGGTATGGAATGTTACCAATGCTTTTTCCCCTGGCTCTGCTTTGATATCTGGGAAAACTTTTTCGTCGAAATCTACCAAAAAGTCACCTGTTTGATTCGCTGGCTTGGTTACTTCTGGCATGACTGCCTCCTTAATTAGGACTGAATAGGATGTGGAGATTGATGTCAGATTAAAGGGCGATGATTCTGAGGTTTTGTATTTCTGAATACGAAGTTTTCAAGTCTAATAGTTCAGCTAGGTATCTTCATTACGGAGACTGAGATCTGAAAATACAGTGATTATTGACCTGCCTAAATCGCTAGGTTTTTAAATGTTCTGTAATAACCACTACAAATTAGAGTGCAAACCTTTTGGGATATTCTTTCACCCATTAGAGACCACACATTCTCTAAACTGATTGCACCCTATGAACCCAGTAGAAATTCATTGACAATACTCCAGGCATTGACATGAGCGCGAGATGCTTGCCGTCGAGCAACAATGTAATCGGCTAGGTAGGTAGCATCGCGAGCAATGCCAGAGAAGCGTCCAGATCCCCACGTATGGAGCCAGGGTAATCCCAGGAAGTAAAGGCCTCGGACATCAGTGACACCTCGCACATGACCAGGATAACCATTGCCATGAAAGACAGGAACTTCAATCCAACTAAAATTGGACTGATAACCAGTTGACCAAATCACGCTGGTAATATTTGCAGCTTGATAGTCCAGAGATAGTCGTTCCGTTTTAGGTTTCCAAACGGGTTGATAACTCGCTTCCGTCGGGACGTCAATTTGGTTTTTGGCGATGAAAGTATCAATACTTTGTTTGATATTCGCTGCCACGTTATCGGCATGGTCTAAGTTTTGGGCAAGATCAGGCTTAAAATGTAATTTACCTGAATCAATTCCTTGCAAACGACCATATAATTGCATCCCTTCAAGGGCAAATTGACGCAGATCAATTTCTCGACCTCCATCTCGACCCGTGAGGTAATGGTTGGTATTGCGTCTGGCGTTTTCTTTTTGGGGATGATCTTCGATTGATAAATCGTAATACCCCATTTGATCCAACCAATCGACTACGTCTTTGTTCCGATAGCGACGGGGTGAACGGGGCGCAGTGCCCACACACAGATGCACCGTCTTGCCTGCCAAATGCAAATCTTCAGCGATTTGACATCCAGATTGTCCGCTGCCAACGACCAATACACTCCCTTCCGGTAAGGATTGTGGGTTTTTATATTCCGAAGAGTGAAGTTGCACAATTTCAGCGCTCAAACGTTCTGCAAGTCTAGGAATATTCGGTTTGTGGTATCCGCCTACCGCAATGACAACTTGATCCGCGCTAAAGTCACCGATTGAGGTTGTGATTGCAAATAACTCCCCTTCCGTTTGCCTTACTTTGCTAACCGTCACCCCTTCTCGAATGGGGGGATCAAACGTTGCAGCATAACGTTCGATGAAGGCAACGATTTCCTCCTTTTGCATAAACCCATGGGCATCATGGCCATCGTAAGGGAAGCCTGGTAATTGACATTGCCAGTTTGGGGTTACTAAACAAAACGAGTCCCACCGTCGCGATCGCCATTCATGGCCAATCCGATGTTTCTCGAATATAAGATGCTCGATGCCTCGTTCTTTGAGGCAATAACTCATCGACAGTCCAGCCTGTCCACCCCCGACAATAATGACGGGATAATGTTGTGTCATGGGTTTTACTTCCTAGAGCTTTGCATTCATCATGGGCAGCGATGCTGTCAGCCTAGGGGTTCAAGTGAGGGATGTTTTGTATTTCTGAGTACGATTTGCTTAGGTCTAGTAATAAGTTAGGTTTTTGCAGATTTCTCAGCAAATCTTCATTTAAACCAGGAAGTTCGACCTGTTAAAAACAATAGGTTTGAGTTGGAAGACAAGAGCCAGGGGCCTGACCGAAGTAACCACTACTCCAACCATCCTTGAGATATGGCATGGTACAGGGCTTGAAAACGAGTACGAGCTTTGAGTTTGTTTAACACATTATTCATATGAAACTTCACTGTACTTTCGCTAATAATCAGCCTGCTCGCAATATCGCGATCTCGGAATCCTTGCGTCAATAACGACATAATTTCCCGCTCTCGATCTGACAGTAACATTGGTTTCTCTGTCACCCTAAGCTCAACACCCCACGGTCTGCCATTCTGAACGGTTTCTACTGTTTGCCGGAAATTGACCAAACTAACATCTAAGTCTAATGTAGACCTAACCTGTTCTAGGTTAATTTTGGCTTCGCCGACCCAAAGAACGCGTTCGGCTGTTGCCGCAAGCTCCAAGTCATCTGTGATTAATACCAGGCTCGAATCAGAGATCGCCGCTACACTGAACCCTGCTAAGTAGGTCAACCGGGTCATTGCGAGTTGCAGGATAGGCGAACGGCACTGGACAACAAGGGGTGGACTGGATAGTTGCTGAGCATAGGGAACGCTCAGAATCACTTGCAAAATTCCGGGATGCGCGTCTGTTTGAACCCAGAGCGTACCCCCCAAACAGACAGCAGCAAACTGAACCTCCGCAAACGTAGATGGATTCTCTATTGCTGGACTTGCAACCATCACCTCCCAAGTGACTTGATCCGTAGCATAGGTGAGCCGACTATAAATGCAAGGGAATTGGCAGACAATCTCGGCCATACCAAGAAAGAGGATCATCAAAGCTGTGTTCAGTGATCGTTCAGTTCCAACCAAAGTTAATGGCGTTGTCCGCAGGATCTGAGCAAGTTGATCTGAAAGCGAGTCTTTTTCCTTTACCGATCGGTTTCCCTGCTCAGCTTTCCAGACTTGCTGTTCACGTTGATAGTGCAGGGCTGCTTCTAATGCAACGGTTGTCGTTGCACAAAGGCTTTGTAATACTTCGAGAAATTCAGAACCCATGGTCTGCTGGCTGAACACCGCCAGAACCCCAATGCTCTGATCCTTGCTGACTAAGGGATATCCCGCAAATCCTTGAAGCTGATGGGCGATCGCCCAATCTCGATCCTTTACCCAAGGTTCTTCTGGCAGTTGATTACTCAGAAAAGAGATTTGATTTTGGGCAATCTTACCGACCTTAAATGCGCCCATCGGCACTTTGGCAAAGGAGCCGTCGATTTGCGTATACAACCCAGAAGATGCCACTAGCCCTAACATTGAGCGATCCGGTTCAACAAGCCAAATCCTGGCAAAGGCACAGCCAAATTTTTCCACCAGGCCATCCGTAACCTGACGGGCAATCTCTTCTGGGTTAAGACAACCACTGATTGTTTTGGCGATCGCATTTACTTGCTGCAATCCAATCAGTAGACGCGTACCATCAATAGAACCAAATACGGGATCTGACACAGAGTAGATTTTGGTTCTTCTGCTAAGCCTCCTCTCCATTGATCCGCGATAAAATCTAATGCTCTGTATTCAGAGATACGAAACCGATAGATTGATCGCTTAGCTTGAGGTTTTAGCCATAGACTACCCATCATCATCCTAAAAGAAGGGTATCTTAAATCCACGCTCTCCCAAGGTGTTCTAGAACCCCACAGCAATGCTCATTCGATAAATCGTAAAATCCTGACGTTGGGGTTGGGCATGGAATCATACTGGGCTGCTTTGTGCTCAATACTGGCCAATTGGCCTAACGCCAGACTACAGGGGTAGCCAAACTTTGCCTTCACCCGCTCACTGGCAATGGTTAAAGCTGTTCTCGACCGTGTAACAAAGTCTGAGAGAGGGTAGTCTTGCTCAGTTTGAAAGTACTCTTTGATTACCAAAGAGGGGGAATAGCAAATTTCTTGTGAACCATCCGGCCATTGAATCTGGAAACGCATTTCGGGCATTGTAATCTGTCCTTTGGAGATTGCACCTATTGGATGAAATTGAGATTCAATGGTGACGTTCTAGAAGTTTATAATAATGTTCCACATGCATTGTAGCGGAGCGTTCCCAGGTATATTGTTCACAAATAGGTTGACTGTTTCGGACTAGCATTCTGGCCCGTTCGGGTTGAGAGATAGCCAGCATGGCTTGGGCAATCGCAGTGGGTGAATGCGGATCTACCATTAACGCTTGATTATCTGTCAAAAACTCGGTAAAGGGCGGTTGATTAGAAGTCAGAATCGGCAAACCAGCGGCGATCGCTTCTAAAATCACCAATCCCCAACCTTCTTTGAGAGAAGGAAATACAAAGGCATTGGCGATGCGATAGAGCATTGTTAGGTGTGTATCGCTGAGGACACCCGGCAAGATTAAAGACTCGCCAACCACAACACCCAGCGCTTGAGCGAGGGCAAAAAAATCCTCTCGATACGACTTATAGTCAAATAAGGTAGCCCCTCCTACAATGACCCATTGCGCTGTCGGGTGCACCTTCAGGATGCTCGCGAATGCTCGAAGGAGATTCAGTGAATTTTTGCGAGGTTCAATACCACCCACACTCAGGTAAATCGGGGATCCGGTTAAATGCAGCGTTTGTTTTAAAGTTGCTTCGCTTCCATCAGGCTTAAGCATGAAGCGATCGCTATTCACACCGTTGATAACTCTCATCGCTTCAATTTTGTATTGGTGCGCAAGTTCTTTCTGCCAATAATCGCTAACGCAAAAACATAGATCAGCTGATTGAATGGATCGATCCTGGCAATCGCGGAGATATTGGCTATTAAAGGCTTCAATGTGATGAACGGTACGGATGAGGTGGGGAATCAGACCTTGTGAGCGTAACTCTGCTAGGGCATTAGCACTGATGCAATCTTGAGCATGGTAGCAATCATATGGATGAGATTGCAGATGTCCCTGACCAAGATAATCTATAAATTCTTGAATTCGCAGCCGAATTAAGTGGTCTATATCCGTAATAACAGGCTGAGATGGAACCAGATATGCCATTCCCGTTACTGGACGACTAAAGCCACTGCCATCCTTGTCTAAGGCGTAGAGGCTAACTGAATGTCCCATTTTCGCCAGTGCTGAAGCGAGTTCTAGGGTGTGAACAACGCTGCCTCTCAGCTTCGTGGAATAGGTAAACAGTGCAATTCGCAAGGGCTGATTTTGCATAGCATTACATCTGTGGCGCAAATCCGGTTAAGGGGGTCTGTGTCAAATCCCAAAACAGGGTTGACTCTCCTTGCAGCGTGAGGATTAACTGATGACCTGCCTGAACTTCACCAATATCTGCACACAGAAGTTGGCGATCTTGAAAAAGAGTCTGAATCCGCTCCACATGATTGGGGTGTGCACTGAGCAAAAAACCATAGCTTGGGAAGCTGATCAGCCACGTTTCAAGCGGAACGGCAGACGGTCGTGGTACGGCATCGAGATTGAGCACTGCTCCACAGCCAGAGGTTTCAAGGAGCATCAAGGTGGTACCAATAATGCCACCCATGCTAATGTCTTTCCCTGCAATACAAAGTCCGGATTCAGCCAGCTGAGGTAATAGTGCTAGATCGTCTAGAAGCCTTTGTGGATCAGCAGTGGTTGCTGCATTCCAGAAGGAATATTTGGGGTGTAGTTGCCCTCGAAGATCAATTGCGGCAAGGAGGCGATCGCCTGGTTTAGCATTGAAACTGGTAATCAACCGTTGAGCACGCCCTAAAATTGCAACAGATAGTGCATTGTAAGGGCTATGTCCATTCGTATGGCCTCCCACAATAGGGACTTGGTAGGCTTGAGAAGCAGCTTGCATGCCTTGGATAAGGGCTTGTCTGAGTTCAGTGGCTTGGTCCTGATGCCAGATCGTATCTACAACAGCAATGGGTCGTCCACCCATCGCATAAATATCGCTGACATTCACCATAATGGCGCTCCAGCCTGTGAACCACGGTTCATCCTCAACGAGAAAAGGCATCATACCTTCCGCTGCTAGAAGAAGATAGCCGTTTCCATCGGCAATAGCAGCACTATCATCTCCTAATAGAATAGGGGAAGTAGATTCAAACGAATGGGTACCTAAGCGAGATGCGCGCTGATTTTGGGTTAGCGCATGTGAAACTGACTGGATATCTTGCTTGTGCAAGATACCCAGTGAATGCTTTAAGGATTTGGATAAGATTTCTACCACAATTTTTTTATCGGGGTAAGTGATCAGATTTTTATGTAGGCATTAAAATCGGTTGTTGATGAGGGGAAATGAAAGTTAAGAGCGTCTCTATGCCGCTGTTCTTGCCTTTTATGAACGTATGCTTCTGGACTAGGACGGGTATGAAATTTAAAAAGTTAATGTTAACTAACCATTTTGGCGATTTTATCACCGATAATCAGGGTCGAGGCAAATTTGTTTCACCTTAATCCTACTAGATGTGCAACGAGGTTAGAACAAGAGGTCTATAAGGTATATGTAGTAATCAATTGAGGCCTAAGAGGATGTTTGAGAAGTATTAGGCCAAGCGATTGAGCATGAGCTTGATACTGGCGAGATAAATGAATGACTCAGAAGTTTGGGTCAACCTTTCATACTCCTTACTCAACCTC
>DATNQK010000643.1:0-3157 GCA_036704065.1 Stenomitos sp. | reverse complement strand
GATCGGGAATCACCATATCTAGCGGTTTCATCGCTGCCTGCAAAGAACCCACCGCCGAAGCCGAAATAATATATTGCACGCCTAACGACTTCATCGCATAGATATTGGCGCGAAAGGGGAGTTCGCTGGGCATCAGGGTATGGTGCCGACCGTGGCGAGCGAGAAATGCAACGCGAGTGCCTTCTAGGGTTCCTTGAATAATTGCATCGGAAGGTGCCCCAAAGGGGGTATCAATATGGACTTCTTCAATATCTTTAAGGGCTTCCATTTTATAGAGCCCGCTGCCGCCAATAATGCCAATTTTGATCTCAGACATGTCCCAGTTGCTCGCTTTGCAGTTGCGTCCTTTCGTAGTGTACGTGGGAGCTGTCATTTTGCAAATTGTCCGACGATCCGCAATCAAACAACGAAGTTGGAGATTGCTCCTCCCATCCTCCGCAAGCAGCGTGGAACCTATCCGCTGCACCAACCACACAGCCACAGATAGCGTTTAAAGACAGCTATTTTGACAGGAATGCATCCCAAGAGAACAAAATCCCTCAGGGTAATGTCTAAGTGTGACGAACTACTGCAAGCCTGTGACTGTCAGCAACACACCGTCATAAAATAAAGGCGCTTGTCTTGAACAAACGCGGTTGTTGCAGCAGCATGACGACAGAAGCATTGCCTCTATCTCGACGAAAACTATGGCTGGCTGCCATTAAGCCACCGATGTACAGCGTGGCAGTGGTGCCAATCTGGGTGGGTACGGCGATCGCCCAATTTACCCAAGGTCAAATCAACGTCTGGATTGCCGCTATATTTTTGTTGTCTGCCATTAGCATTGTGGCTTGGAGCAATGTCAGCAACGATGCATACGACGCAGAAACTGGCATCGATCAGAATAAACACCATTCGCTGGTCAATTTAACAGGCAACCGTACCCTCATTTTTTGGATCGGCAATGGCCTGTTGGCATTGGGGATACTGGGCATTGTGGCGATCGCAGCCATCCAACAAGATTTCACCGTTCTAGGGTTAGTGCTGCTGTGCTGCGCCTTAGGCTACCTCTACCAAGGCCCACCCTTCCGCTTAGGGTATCAAGGCTTGGGGGAAGTTTTATGCTTCTTTGCCTATGGGCCTCTAGCCCTTTCAGCTATTTATTACAGCCAAACTCAAACCTGGTCGTTTACGGTTCTGTGTACCTCTGTATTTCTAGGCATTGTCACTAGCATTATTTTATTTTGCTCTCACTTCCATCAGGTCAAAGATGACTTAGCTGCCGGGAAGCGATCGCCCATTGTCCGGATTGGCACTCAACGTGGTGCAGCATTACTGCCATGGCTGTGTGGGAGCGCTTATGCATCTGTGGCAGTATCGGTTGCCCTGGGCTGGATGCCTATTGCCACACTATTAACCTTAGGCAGCCTGCCCTATGCCATTAAACTCTGCCGATTTGTGGGACAGTTCCACGATCAGCCAGAGCGTGTGAACAATTGCAAATTTATTGCTGTCGCGCTGCATTTTTGGAGCGGATTGTTACTTGGCTTAGGATTCTGGTTCGCTTGACTTATCAATTATTGCTCCAACCTTACCAGCATCCCTTTAGATACCCGTTAAAAACTGCCCACGGAACATGGGATATCCGAGAAGGACTGTGGGTTGGCCTACAGGATGCAGACGGAGCGATTGGTTGGGGCGAAATTGCACCCTTGCCTTGGTTTGGTACCGAAACGGTTGCCGAGGCACTCGCTTACTGCCAACAGATGCCCACTCAACTAAGTGAGGCTGACATTCAAACCATTCCCAATCATCTGCCTGCTTCGCAGTTTGGCTTTGGGAGCGCATGGGAAGCCTTGATGAGCCAGTCCCATAACGCCTCGGATTGGCCTCCCCATTGTGGCTGTGCTTTGTTACCCACAGGCGACAAGGCGCTGACCGCTTGGCCCAACCGCTGGAACCAAGGCTATCGCACGTTCAAGCTCAAAATTGGGGTTCACCCGATAGACACAGAATTGGCGCAGGTTCGCACTTTAGCCGCAGCCCTTCCGGGAGGTGTAAAACTGCGCCTGGATGCCAATGGCAGTCTCACCCTAGCTCAAGCGCAACGCTGGCTAGACTGCTGCGATCGCCTCCCCCATGCCCCTATTGAATATCTAGAGCAACCACTGCCACCCTCTCAATTGACAGAGATGATGGCACTGTCCCAACAGTTTGCGACCCCTCTCGCCTTAGATGAATCAGTAGCCACCCTTGCCCAGCTGCAACAGATTTACGCCCAAGGTTGGCGTAGCGTTGTGGTGATCAAAGCGGCGATCGCTGGCTACCCCCAACTGCTACGCGATTTTCTCCAGACCCATCCCATAGATGCAGTGTTTTCCTCTGTGTTTGAAACAGAGGTAGGACGTGCTGCTGCGCTAAACCTCGCACAAGCGTTCCAATCCCCCCATCGTGCCATTGGGTTTGGCACCGAGGATATTTGGCAGCACAGTTCAGTCCCTAAACTGCCATTGGAGCAGTCGCAGGACAAGTCTCCGGCCCATGTTCCAACAAACAGTAAGGACGGCTATAGCTAAGGGGCATTTCTAGGTAATGTTGGTCTAAAAACGCATCATCATTGAGGACTCGTACCGTCACATCGTCGCGCACAACTTGACCATGACACATCACAATCGTGCGATCGCATAGTTCCAAGGCTAAATCGAGATCATGGGTAGCAATCAGTTGTGTCATCGATAATCCGCCCAGCAAATCGATTAACTGACGTCGCGATCGCGGATCGAGTTGGGCTGAAGGCTCATCTAGGACCAAAACCTGCGGCTGCATCGCCAAAACCCCGGCGATCGCCACCCGTTTTTTCTGCCCTCCCGATAAATTACTCGGATTGCGATCTCGGAATAACTCGGGATCGAGTCCTACTGCCTCCAAAGATAACCAACATCGGTGTGCTAAAGCTTCGCCACTACAGCCCTGGTTCATCGGGCCAAAGGACACATCCTCCCACACCGTAGGCATAAAAATTTGATCATCCGAATTCTGAAACACCAGACCCACAAAATTGCGGATATCCTTGAGATGCTGGGGTTCCATCGGATATTCCCCCACCATAATGCGGCCCTCTTGGGGTAGCAAAATCCCATTGAAGTGAGACAGCAACGTAGACTTGCCTGATCCGTTG
>DATNQK010000642.1:0-7861 GCA_036704065.1 Stenomitos sp. | reverse complement strand
CAGTGACAACGGAAACGTCAATTGTACGAGTGCTTCCAGATATGGTTTGACAAACAGGCAGCTTTTCGGTGAGCAACTGACGTTGCAGCACCAGAGTATCGGGCACTGAAGCTGAAGCACCTGGGATAATACTAATACCTGGTAACAAGGTATCTCCATCTAACCGCTCGCCTGCTTGCTTGATGTCTTGGCCAATTAAGTCAGATGCAAGGCGCAGGTTGTCATTTGCTGTGGCACGAGTGCGATCGCCCAATACAACTTGACGCTGTTGCGAGACAAAGCCCAACGAAACCGTCAGCAGAGAGAAGGCAACCACAGAAGCAACCGTGAGTTCTAGCAGAGTGAACCCACCAGAAGTTGAGTTATTGGAGACGGGTGTAGACGGTTTCCAATTGGTAGATTGGCGCTGTTGACGAGAACCCATAGTTGTACACTTTAACTTTGAGATGTCTAGAGGAAGAGTCACAGTAGCTGGATGTTTCGCAGTACGTGATCGTGGCAGAGTAAGTTTTACCCTTGTACGGAAGATTGGTGAGCGAATCGCCCGACGGCAATGTAGTGACCGTTCCCGAAGAGGGCAATGTAGCAATATCTCGGGCTCTTAAGGAGTCCATAACTTGCTGCGAAATGGCGATCGCCCCAATGCGACTATCGCTTTGCAACGTAAAAGCCTTGGAAACCATGATGATAGGCACCATTCCTGCCGCAACCGCCAAGAACATCACCATGCCCACCACAGCTTCAATCAGCGAGAACCCACCTTGACGCTGCATTTGAGAGCGCAATAGTATGCGGGTTGTCTCAGTCATCGTATTAGTTGTCATAGACTTGAACGCCTCCTGCGGGGAAAACCTCTATCCGTCGAGTGGTATTGTCGGAACTTTGCCGAAGCGTCAAGACAACGTTATTCCCTTGAAAGTTGTCTGTATAAGTCACTGTCGTACTCGCCATACCGCGCACATTAAAGCAGACCTGCCATGCCGTTGGAGTAGCAAGGGTAGTGCCGTCCACTTGTGTGGAATTGAGGGTAACATTCTTAGCAAAAGTCAAATTCTCGTCAGAGAAGCTACCATCTCTGGTCCATCCCGTCTCTGAGTTGCAGGCCACAGTGGTAGAGGTTGCATAATGCACTTCCAAGCGCGTATTGATCCCCCCAGATGAAGTCCCATCCGGATTAATGAGTGCGCCAAAAGAGCGAACACGAATGGGCATCGTTTGAGAAATTGCCTTAGCCCGAGCCAGTCGAAAAACTCCAGCCACCTGATTAGCTGTATCGGGAAGGGGTCTATTACCCAAGTTAACGACGTTAGGGGCAGCCACTGCCGTCAAAACCCCTATCACCACAATCGTTATTAGCACCTCAGGAAGCGTCACACCCTGAATTGCTCGACCTCGACGGGTCTGTCTTAACCTGCAATACGCTATCTTTTCTTGCCTTTTCATACAGCAACTCTTAACGAGGAATATTCGCTTTCTGTTCTACCCCCCTGCTGCTTTAGACACGATTACACAACCCAATTGGAGTTGGGCAAGTTAATGTGCCTAAATGCAATACCAATACAAATCTCTGAGAGGTCTGGCCAAACAACTGTTTTAAGGCCAATCCTTTTTATAATTCCCCAAAAATAAATTCATACGACAGTTACAAGAAGGCAGAGCATCTACAAAAACATACACATTGTCCTTGCCCTACTCTTTACTTAATAAGGAGATGCGATCTATAAACTGCATTAACAAAAGCAGAGAAATAAACCGAGATCTACTGTCATTCAAGGTCTCAACAGATGTATACTCTGGACAATCTAAAGTATGCTTATAACCATATGAAATTATTTTCTTTAATGTTTTAGACTTGAAGATAACACTGAATTTCGCAATCGTCCTCAGTACTCTTACCGATAATTTTAAAGTATTCAAATCACAACATTAGACTTCAAGCCTACTCGCAAGAATAGATATATTCATTGGCATGAATACATATAATCAAAGAGAATTACAACCACATCCACATCTTTAATAAGCGCCAATATTGCAAAATCAAATAATAATTTTAGTAAGATCACCGATGTTTCTTCAAGGAACATCAGCAAGAATATACTTATCTTTTCTTATCAAAAAAAACACATTAAAATATATTTTTTAGAAAAACTTTGTTTTTCGAACATTAACACTTTATTTAATCCTTCAAAATATTCAATTTTTAAAATTGAAAACGAATTAAATTCTAAAATCACAAACCAAGTTCATTTAATTTATTTATCAATAAAAACAATTTCATCAAGGGTTAATTTTATTCTTTATGCGAAATCTAGCAATCAAAATAATTAACTCTCGCTAGTTATGTTTAAAGGATCCCATTAGTACCCTACTATCTCAAATTTTTCGAGAGATTAGTCAAAATCAGCATTTTATTAGGGAACTCTAGAAATCAAGGCATCTAACCTTTAATAAATGCGTTCAGCCTAGGGCAAACCGACCGAGTTATCACCTGAAAATCAAAATGGGACATCGTTTGAGACAAAAGTGTACAAGTCGCGAAGATGGTTTTGCTATCCCTATCGCTGTCGGGCTGGGATTAATTATGCTACTGGCAGGGATGACAGCAATTTTAAGATCCCAGGATGATCGCAACACAGCAGTTGATAAAAGAGAAACCGCCCGCAGCCTAACAGCCGCAGATACTGGCGCAATTCGAGTGCAGGAATTTCTCAATCAATATCGAGACGTTGCTACGAATAGCATTTGTGTTAACTGGAATACAAATGGCACTCCAGCCGACTATCAAGACGATACCTGTAGTGATACAACAACCTCCCTGCAAGGTGCGTCCTCTAGTAGCTGGTGGGTACCAACCACTCTATCGACTGGCATCAATGCAGTATGCAGCACAGAACCAGCACTCGCGAATGCTCAAAATACGGTCAAAAATTGGGCAAGCAGGAGTTGGCGCCCTGTCGATGCTGCCGATGCTAGCAAGGGTGAATATCGAATTGTAGACTATACCTTCACAGGATTTAATAGCGCAGAAATTGCTGGCTTCTTAACGGTTCAAGGACGAACCAATGCAGGGCAAGCAAGCGAAGCCATCAGCGAATTGCAATTGCAAATTCCTATTTTTAATTCGCTTGATGATTTAGCCGCATCTTTATGGGTTCGGGAATCAGTGACGGGTAATCCTAACATTGCATCCGATGTTATAGGCCCCTGTGGAAGCACTTTAACTGCAACAGTACCTGGAGATCGTGCCCTCGTTCGGCTGCGAACTGAAATGCCAGCAGCATCTACACCACCTACAACCTTTATCAAAACCCTCACCACAGTTGCCAATAAAACCCTGCCTGAAACAGGCGATGTTCCTTTAGACCCTGATGGAGTAGCTGGTTCGGGAGATGAAATATACCGTTATTCCATTCAGGCAGATAAAATCGATGGATCATTTTCTATCCAGCCCAATACTCGGGTAGATATGTGGGTTACAGCTTGGAGTACCAACTCTAATAATTACGCTGTCGATTTTGAGAACAAAGTCATTGTTAACCCTTGTGCTGGCTATGAAACCACCTGTGGTCCTTTTGACTTCAGAATCTTTGGAACTGCACCGAGCAACACTGCCACAGCAACTTTCAAAATGAACCAAGGGACTGCTGTTTGCGATGTGTTTTTCCACTTCCCCAATTATGCAGTCACCTATAGTGCTACAGGAACCATCCCTACACAAGACTGTGGCGCAGGAACAGAAAATACTGGCATCTACTGGGTTAAGTCATGGAGTGGGGCAGCGAGCAGCGGGAATACCCTCGATCAGCCTCGAGCAAAATGGGTAAAAGCCTACGGTGGTCTAAGACCTCCCCATAGAATTGGGCCGATTAAAAAATGGACTCCTCAGTAGTTCCTAGATTATGACGACGGTCAAGCTTTCATCCTACTTAGAGTTTTGACTCAGCTTTGTTCCAGCCTCGCAGAAGACTCATTATGATACACAGCAAGATAAAACTGGCATTTCTGAGAGCACAAGGCTTTCAAGGCAAGCGCAACCCTCAGCAACAGGGGTTTATGTTGCTAGAAGTGTTGGTAGGAACATTGCTCACGCTGATCTTTATTGGCGTATCGATGCAAGCGATTGTCGTCTCAATGTCTATTAAGGTGCGCGCTCAAGAACTCAGCGAGTCTAGCAACTGGATTCAAGAAGATTTTGAAACCGTTCGCCAAACCGCTAATACTGCCGCTGCCCTGGGCTACAACTCAGAGACAGGTCAATATACAGTAGATGCCTCTCGCTGTTCTGCAACGAGTGCTGGCGCAGGATATGCAAGCCTTTTGCAAAACTCTATCGCTGCAATCTCCAACCCCAAACTGAGTGAACTAGGGCAACGCCGTTATACCCTCACGCGGAATTTCACGATAAAAAACACTGCACCCTACAATGTGTTGCAAGTAAGTTATGGCGTATACCGCGATGAGGATACTAGCTTCACAAAACCCATTGCAAAGTTTTATGCGGAAGTGATTCCTGGAGCTTCTTTCTTCTGCAAGTAGAGTGTGTGCGTTACAGGCAAACACATTGTGTTCTCTACGCACTCTAGAGGAAGTTAAATTCAAACATGAATTGCACATTATTCAAAAACATGAAAGAGAATCACTCCTTCCCAGCATATTTATCCCTAGCTTTCCTAAAAAATCGCAATACAAAAGGGTATTCTCAATCACACGGATTTACATTAATCGAAGCCCTAATTTCGGTTACAACGATTGGAATTCTAGCAGCGATCGCAGCACCAGGATTTATAGCATGGACCCGCAATCAGCAAATAAACGTAGCATTGGCTCAAATTGAAGGTACCCTTAAAGAAGCACAGTCGGTTGCCATTCGCAAAAACAGAAGCTGCATTATCACGATTGAAGATACAAAAATAAGAGTACAAAGCACAGCCTATAATTTTTGTTTACCTTCTGGAAGCACTCCTGTTGCTGGCCAACCTACAGAAAGAGCCATTGGAGATAATGATACTGTTTTAAGCAAAAAAGCAAATTCAAGTATTAAAATCGCGGGAACTGTTAATACAGATATTGAGTTTGCCTCAAAGGGAAATGCAGTAATCACCCCTGACACTTCAGCGATTGTTTTATATCGTGCGGATGAAGCAAGTGGCGGAACGATGAAATGTTTAGTGGTTGCCAATGGTATTGGCATCATTAGAACTGGAAAATACGTAGCGTCTGCCCCACCTGTAGTTTCCAACCCTCCGACCGGAACTGAAATTCAGGCGATCGCCAACAACTGCATATCCTCATCTTAAAAAATATCTTTCATCCCAAGCGAATAGCACACAGAAATATCCATACATTTTGGATATTTATTTTCAATGAATAATGCTGGCACAAACATTCATACAGACAGCATTATTTTTAATTCGTAAAAATACGGATGACATTTATTTATTAATTGAATAAAAATAAAAATAACATGCTTTGTTCAGGCTCAAAATCTTTGCGATTAAAACCATTCAGAGCCACGCCGTAAACACGGTTTTCATAGCAACTTTGTTTATTTAACCTCTTTTTGCCGTCGCTATTTTGACTCTAAAGGACTTGATACTTGCCATGAGCATCAGACGAAAAGCATTCCAACGTTTGAATTTAAGAGCTAAGCTTCAGGCAAAAGAGGGAGGCTTCACTTTTGCCGATGTGATGGTTGGCGCAGCCCTTACAACTACGGTTGTTGCGGCTGGCGGGTATGGTTTAGCCAATATGGTGAACGTATCCACAACCGCCAATGCTAAAAGCGAACGGCGCATGGAAATGAACCGAGCGCTAGATTTCATCGGTACAGAAATTCGGTTTGCTGATGAAATTGCTGTGAATGCTCCCGCTGAAGCAGATCCGACAGGATTTACGCCTCCCAGCAGTTTAGTAAAAACTGGAACCATCAAAAAAGTCCTGATGCTTACGGTTGCTGGCAGCGATACCCCGATTGTGTACTACACCGCAGAACCACGAGATGGCAAGTGGTATGGCCCTAAAGTTGTATACCGCTGGGGACCTAAATTTGCCCAAGAAGATGGACTAGGGTACGAAAAAGGAGACTATTACAGCCGTAACTCTCGTACCTACGTTAACGTTGCTAACCCCGCAGACTGGACACACGAAGCCTTAGTGGATCGGATCTCGGACTCAAATGGCGCTGGCGTTAATATCGGCAATGGAAGCATCCCAGCCACGAACAACAAAGGATGGAGCTGCAACGGAGATCCTGGATTTTATGCCTGTGTCGACCCCCAAGGGAAGACTGCTCAAATCTATCAAACAGGTGTGATTAAAAACCTATTTGGTTCAACTCAAAACTATGGCATTACCAGTAGTGCAGGAACCAGAGGTACGGCAGCAAACCTTACATCCAAAAGCTTACAATCGGGTGCAGCAGCACCTCGATATCCTTCAGCAAGCGGAAGTCCTTCTCCTTCCCCCTCTCCATCAACCAGTGTCGTCCCAGTTCCTTTTTCCAAGACAAGTACTGGGGTACAAACCGTTAACCAGTCCACCATGATGGTGAAGATGTTAGGCGGGGATATTACCTGCGGTGCAGGTGGACCTGTGATTCCTACCTCAGCAACAGTTAAGCTCACCGGTGGTACTTCCTTAAGTCAATCTGTCCCAGCCACTGGCACCTTTAACTATACAGTTGCTGCCAATACGACGCTCAACATTACTGGTCTTGCCCAAGGAAACAACGGCAGCGGCAGTTGCAAAAAATATAGCTTCAGTGCCAACTCCGCCACAAACCAAGGTACTCAAGTTCTTGCCTTGGTAGACGGCGACACAGTTCCCTTGTTTGCCCCCTTCGGAGGTCAAAGAACGATTGAGACATTCCTGAAACCTTATATCAACTCCAGCGGAAAAGTGACCCTGAACAAGAATGAAGTTCTTTATCTATTTGAGTTAGGGACCACTGACCCGCGTTCCACAGCTTACGATATGCAGGATCTCGTGGTGTTAGCGACTGTCACGCCAACCACAACCACAGCAGACGCTTACAAGAAGTGCAATAATGGTTTAGGTAATGGCTCTGATGGCTGCACACCAGGCAATGCAAGACCCAATGATGAGGTAGTGTACGATTCCAAGGGCAATATTATTTGTACCCCTGCCCCTGGAAATCCCTGTACACAAGCCAGCAAGCAAACCCTTTAACACTCAGCCTACATTTGGCAAACGTCTTTTAGCCTTGAGGGATGCAACCTGTATCCTTCAAGGCTTTATCATTTCCCAGACACAAGACACCATGTTCATTGGCGCTCCCCCTTCTACCGTCGCGTTAGCTTCCATTGCCGTAGGACCCTGACTGTTGCTAAACACCTGTTCATTGAAGAGTTGCCGTAGATTGTTATACTAGACCCATTCATTGACGGTATTCCTAGAGCTTTAGAGTCCAATGCAACCGACCGACCCAGGCAAATTTACTGATAAGGCTTGGGAAGCCATTGTTAAATCGCAAGATGTTGCCCGCAAATATCGCAATCAACAGCTAGAAGTTGAACATCTTGTCATTGCCTTATTAGAAGAAGACGAAACCACAGGTCTGATTCTTGAGCGTGCAGGCGCAGACACAACCACGTTGCTGAAGCGGCTGACGGACTTTGTGCGACGGCAACCGAGTGTAATGACCGATAGCACCAATATCTATCTGGGGCGCGGCCTTGATTTGCTGCTAGATCGGGCCGAAGCAGAACGTGAAGAACGCGGCGATCGCTATATTTCGGTAGATCATCTGTTGCTAGCCTTTGCTGAAGACAAGCGGGTCGGTAAAACCTTACTGCGCAGCTTAGGGCTAGACGGTGGCTTAATTGAAGAAGCGATCCAAAAG
>DATNQK010000641.1:0-8300 GCA_036704065.1 Stenomitos sp. | reverse complement strand
GCCTCGACGGTTATCAAAGCAGACTGTCTCTAGGCTTTTGGTTTTCAACAAACGAGGGGTGGTTGAAAAATTAATAACAGAACGAGAAGCCAGGATATTGATATCTATATTGCCATCAAGTCCAAATTGAGAGCTAGTTGTAATATCGCTACGAAATGGAGCATCCTCCTTGGCAGTATAAATTCCAAACAGTCCTTTTGTTGTGATTTTTATATCACCACCATTACCTGTTTTGGCAGTCGCCTTAATATTACTATCTTCTGAAGGAACCGCAGCAATAACTCCTGCATTAATTTTAATATTGCCACCATTGCCAGCCTTTGTGCTTGAAGTAGAAATATTACTTTGATTCCTCAATTTCAATATATCCTTGACATTGAGATTAATATTCCCACCATTTCCTAATATAGAATTAGCTTCAATTTGAGATTGATGATTTAGCTCGACAGAGCGAGCAAAAATATCAATATTTCCTGCCTCCCCATTCTTGGATGACTGACCTGACGTACTAATCGTCGACCCATTGTCTAGCCGTAGAATATCTGTACTAATTTTCAGGTCGCCTGCCTGGTTATTTTGTTTGGAGTTCTTAGCAGTTGTGACGATTTTAGATCCATTATTCAACTCAACCAAATCAGCAGAAATATCAACGACTCCTCCTTTGCCATATCGCTTTGACTCACTGCTAATTTCCGATTCCGTATCCAATTTAAGGGTTTTAGTCTTAATAACAACTTTCCCTGATGTATTTCTACCAAAAGACGCCGCACTAATCTGGCTAAAATTTTGAAGACTAATTTGATTTGCATCAATAAGAATTTTTCCAGCCTTTGATGATCCTGCACCAAAGGATGAAGTAAGGATAAATGAGCTATTTAGCTTTAGAGCATTAGTTTTAATTCTAATCTCACTACCATTAGCTAAACTTCCAGAATTTCCATTGTCAATAGTGGAATTATCAAGCATTAATGATTCTGTAGCATTAATAAATATTTTATTAACTTCTTCATCTCCAAAATTTATACCACCAATCTGACTTCTATCTTGAAACTGAACTTTATTGCCATATAAGTAAATATCGGTATCGCCTCCACCTACAATTAATGCATTATCAATCAATACATCTTTGAATTTTTTGACTGTGGAAAAGTCTAAGTTCCAGCCTTCTGCATCTTTTAAGGGCTGCAATCCCACAGTCTGATCTGAGCCTATACTTCCAATATAAATAGCACCTTGGAAAGCTGACAAAACGCTAGGGTCTTTAGGAGGGTTAGGAGGGTCAGGAGGATGAAATCCTGAACCATGAAGAATGACATCTCCACCTATTAATGCGAGGGTTTGCCCCTCTTCAACCTTTAAACCTGAACCAGGATTTTTAAAATTTCCAATAATTGGTGCAGGGTTTTTGCCAAACTGAAGACCTACAGGTACACCTAACTTCACAAGTGGAGGCAGTGGAGTAGGACGGGTTGCACTAAAGTTATAGCCATTAGAGAATGTAATACTTTCTGCTGTACTGGCTAAAAATGAGCCATTCAAGCTCAACTTAGCATTAGGGCCGAACAAGATTCCATTTGGATTAATCAAAAACAGATTAATCGACTGAGCGCCACCATCAATCTTTAGCTCTCCATTGATTCTAGATAAATTATTGCCTGTCACTCTGGCAATAATATTAGAAATATTTAAACCCTTAGGTATTTCAAATTGAGCTTTCCACTTCTTGCCCAAAGAAAACTCCAAAAAGCTATGAAGCAAGTTTTTTCCTATTTTCTTACCTCCATCTATACGAAAAATAAAATCTTTTTTATTAACATTAGTGTTAGTACTACCATCACCTTTAATTGATGCATAGACAGGAAGACTTAAAATCATCCAAACAGCAAAAATTGCAGAAACATTAATCAGTGCTTTTTTATTATTTTGCACTTTCTTTATCATTCCTCTTGCTCAGATTTTTACTTTAAATTCGAATTCAATCTATTTTATAGACTTAGGACTATTGGAACATAAATATAAGTTTACTCTTTGAGTATCGCAATTTCCAAAAAGTCCAATGCGATAAAAATATCAATATATTTGAGATTCCATAAAGTCTAGCTGAGCTATTTACTTTTAATTGATCTTATAAGAACAAAGATATCATTAGCATGCTCTGCAAACCCATTTATTTTTACTAGCACTCCATGACCATAAACCATCTAATGATAATGATGTTGGACATTCTCCGCAAAAACTTGTAGAAGCTTGAATGATATTGAACAATTCATTTCGAAGACTTTCTGTTTGCGAATCGTCTACTTGAGTCGCCTTTTTGATATTTTCTACTAGGTCAGAAAATATTTTTTCGCCAGCATTTTCATCATAAGAGACAAGAGAATCTATTGCTTTTTCATACTCTCCAAACGCAAGATATATATCAGCTTCTAGAAGTTTGGTACGTTGTGCTTCTAAACCCAAATCTCTAGCTTGCTTTAAGCCTTCATCTAAAGAAACTGATTCGTTTAATATTTCCATAGCTGTAAAGTATAACTATTTTGGCCAAATTTTAGTTAATCATATTTTTCCGTAAAACCTCAAAAATGTCATCCATTGTCAATTAAAACAGGCATTATTTCACAATTCTTTACGGCAACGATATTTGTCAACTCAAAGCAAGACTGATTGCTCGGTTGAGGCCCATCGCCAACCAGGCCACTGCTGTGTTGGCACAGATTGTCTTTGGCCTTGTTCTGTATTGCGCCATAGCATTGCGAATGCACCTGCGCCCAATCTACTTTGGGGCCACATCCGATAACAGGGCAGCTCCGTTAGGTGCGATTGATACGCCGCTAAATGCGCTACCGTTTGAGGTTGGAATTGAGGAAATTTTCGGCAAACCCACTGTCCAACTTGCTCATTTTCTTCAGGGGAAAAGGTACAGGTCATATAAGCCAAGTATCCTTGCGGTGCCACCAGTTGCGCTGCATGGGCTAAGATGCGTTTTTGCCGCTGGGCATTTTGCTTGATCGAAACTGGATGAAAACACCCCGCTGCTTGTTCTCCTTTGGCAAGCAGCGATTGCCCCGAACAAGGTGCATCCACCAACACCAAATCGGCAATTTGAGGGAGCCGCAAAGATAAATGGCTCGGATCGGTACTCAGGGCGATCGCAGGATTTATCCCACACCGTTTCAAATTGCCAATCAACATCCCCACCCGTTTACTAATCGTTTCATTGCAAATTAAAAGATCGGGTTGAAATTGCCGCCACGCAAATAAACTCTTGCCCCCCGGTGCAGCACACATATCAAACACCACCTGCGGGCGTTCTGGAATTGCTTGTAACACCGACGCAGCAAACACAGAAGAAAAATCTAAGCAATAGTAGTACCCCGCCTCATGCAACGGATGCGATCCTGGTGCTGAATTAAGTACCAAACGATCTATAAATTGAGCCTGCCATGCAATCGGAACTTCAACCTGAAACGGGATCTGGGCAGGGCGATCGCGCAGCCACAAAATACATGAAGGATAAGGTTGAGGAGTCGTTAACGCCTCGACAAATGCCCCCTGCTCCGCTTCACCTGCAAACAGTTTGCGACTTAACTTCAGCAGCAATTGAGACGCAGTTGCCATAGCTTAGGGTTATCCTCATCCACGTAATTCAGCCACGCTTAGGATCAAGCGCGCTCATTTCAGTTTACGGACCTAAGGCATGGCAGTCGCAACCCTCAAGATTTATAGTTAAGACCAAAGTCCTTTGCACTGCTTCTCCTTGAGTCCTCCTTCTTCCAAAAAAACCTCTGCGATCGCATGGCAGCAATACTGGGGCATCGGCGTTCCCTTGCTGTTTTTTGGCATTGTTGCCTGCATTATCCCCATTGCCCAAGTTTTTGAATTCGACCGCGACGAAGGCATCGAACTGGTTAAGGTGGCACTGATGCACCAAGGCTACGTCCTATACGACCAGATTTGGGATGATCAGCCACCTGTATTAACCTTATTGCTTCAGGTTTGGCTGAATTTTTTTGGCTCATCGGTCTTAGCTGCACGGCTTTTGACCTTATCTCTGGCATCGTTACTCGTAGGTGCCTTTTTTAACAGCTTGCGACTCGTTGTAGGGCTACGACCTGCACTGATTGGCACGATGGGTCTTTGCCTCACCTTAAACTTCGTGCGCTTAAGTGTCTCTGTGATGCGGGGTCTGCCTGCCTTGGCCCTGGCAATGGGGGCCATTTACCTGCTGGTATGGGTCACTCAGCCCCGTAGCTCCACTGCCTTAACAGCGCGATCGCCCTATTTTGGGGTCCAACCGTGGCAAACCTATGTAGGCATCCTCAGTTCCGGCTGCTGTTTTGGACTCTCGTTGCAAACAAAATTTTATACAGCGTTGCTGTTGCCAGCCTGCCTCGTTCAGATTGGGCTGGGTTGGGGAGGCTGGCGTTGGCCTCTAAAAAACCGCACCGAACGGATTGGGCTAATGAGCCTTTGGTTGATCACCTGTGCCGCAACAACGTTGACGATTGGCTTATTCACCCACGCCTTCCACTGGGAGCAACTCTTTGGCGCTCATTTTGATGGCGCAACGCAAAAAGCCTTGCAAGGGCAACCCAGTTGGCAAGTATTGCTCATTTTTTTAGTGCAAGATATCGATGCCGTGCTGCTGGCAGGATTTGGGACTTGGACACTGCTGCGTCAACGTCGGCAATGGCCCATCTTGCCTTTGGTGTGGCTAATCTGCGTGGTCGTGGGACTGTTGAGCTATCGCCCCCTGTGGTACCACTACTATCCCTTAATATCCGTACCCATCATGTGGCTTGCTGTCTATGGCCTGAGCCAGTTCCAGCCCAACGGATCTCAACCCTGGTATCGGCACCTTCTACAAGGGGTAAGGGCAAAAAGCGCCTTTTCTCGATGGTTAGCACGGGCCATTCTTTTGGCGATCGCCCTTGTTCCCATCAAGCTAGCGGTGGTGAGCGTTAGTCCTTGGTTCTATGTTCAAGACTCCCCACCCAAATTTGCCACGGTTCAGCATCTCAAAACATTTGCCCCAGCAACCCGCTGGCTGTTCACGGATTTACCCATGTATGCATTTTATGCAGGACTGAACGTGCCCCCAGAACTGGCTGTGTTTTCTACCAAACGCATCGAATCCGGCAACCTGAGCCCTAAAGTCATGCAACAGTTACTGGCCACCTACCGCCCCGAACAAATTGCCCTCAGCCGCGATCGCAACCTGGCCCCGCAACTCGAACCCTACCTCAGCCAGCATTACGCCTTGCACTACAAAAACGATACAATCGCTCAGTACCTGCGCCGAAACCGCTTCTTGAGCGTCCCTTCAGTTGCGCCTTGAAATAGCAGCCTATATAAGCGATGTCTCAACTGCGATCGCATTTTTTGCAGTGGTTTGACAGGCTGGGCGTTCCTTTAGTGCTGTTCAGCCTTGCCACCTTGTATCTACCCATTGGCCGTATCTTCCAGTTCAATCCAGACGAAGGCATCGAACTGGCAAAGGTAACCCTCTATTCCCAAGGGTATTCGCTGTATACCGAAATCTGGAACGACCAACCACCCCTATTTACCCTGGCCTTAGCGCAATGGTGGCATTGGTTTGGGGATTCTATTGTTGCCTCGAGGTTGCTCACGTTAAGCTTTAGCGCACTGCTGGCTTGGGCCTTTTATCGATGTTTACGGTTACACCTCGCCCTAGCACCAGCACTGTTGGGAACTGTGGGGCTGTGCCTCACCTACGACTTTTTGCGCCTCAGCATCTCTGTCATGCGTGGCCTTCCGGCATTAGCCTTGGGGATGGTATCCGCCTACTTCCTGCTGAGAGCTTGCCAACACCCACAAAGGCAGAATAGGGGTTTCGTGCTTTCAGGGTTGTGTTTTGCCTTGGCACTGCAAACCAAGTTTTTCGTCGGCCTCATGTTGCCTGCGATGATCATCCAGTTATTGATACCTAGGTCGAGTCATGCATTCTCTTGGCAGCAACGACTAGGCGCAATGGGGATTTGGAGCAGTACAGTAACCATCACCTTTCTAACGGTCGGAATTGCCACCCACGCTTTAAACCTAGACCAATTGCTCGCACCTCACCTGAGCACCCAGGCTAGGGTAGCCCTTACGGAAGTACCGAGTGCGCTCTATGTGCTCCTGTTTTTTGTGCAGGACTTAGACTATACCCTGCTTGCAGGCTTAGCCTTACGCCTACTTTGGCCTTTGCGCCAACCAGCCTTCCTTTTTCCCTTCACTTGGTTGCTAAGTTCTACCTTAGGGCTACTGGCCTATACCGCAATTTGGTCTCACTACTCACCCCTGATTGCAATCCCCACAGTGTGGTTAGCAGCCCTGGCACTGCCTTCAGCCCTTGCGGGCTGGCCCGTGGGCTTAGGTACTCTCCGACGAAGGGAGCAGACGGCTTCTCGCCCATCCTTGCCAAAGCTAAACCTTAAGTCCTGGGCTGTGGGGTTGTTGTTGTTTGCCTGTTGCCTTGCACCCATCAAAGTCGCGTTGATTGGCATCAAAATGGGCCAATTCATCAAAGATTCAGGCACAGGTTTTGCCCTGGTACAGCAGGTTAATCTCTATCGATCCCAAACCCAATGGTTAATGACAGACCTCCCCATTTTGGCCTTCTATACTCACCTTAAAGTGCCACCACCCACGGTGGTGTTGTCCGAAAAACGGTTGGAGGCAGGCGATCTCGCTCCTGAAACATTGCAACAGGTTCTAGATACCTATCAACCAGAACAATTGGTACTCGGACTGTATCCCCCAGTGGAAGAGGCGCTGAAAAGTGCGATCGCACAGGACTATACCCTGGTGTACCATCGCAAGCAGTGGAAGCATTATCTTCGCAATACCGTATCATCTCGGGTTTAAACCTCGGAAGCTGGCTGCCATCTTTCTTGTTCATTCTTATCCATTGAGCACACCACTTTGAATTCGTTGAGACAATGGCTGCGATCGCATAAGCACTGGGGGTTAAACCTGGGCGTACCCGCCATCTTTTTCGCGCTAGCTTACGGAGTAATGCCCATTGCAACTGCCCTAACCTTTGATTTAGATGAAGGCATCGAACTCGCCAAAGCCACACTATTGAACCAGGGATATGACCTGTACGACCCCATCTGGAGCGATCAGCCTCCTTTAATGACCCTTCTGTTGGCGGCTTGGCTGAAGCTGTTTGGCAACCACATCGTTGCGGCTCGCTTACTCATCTTGAGCTTTGCGACGGGTTTAATCAGTGCGTTCTATCAATCGCTCCGCTTATCCGTTGGCACTCAATTTGCTTTACTAGGCACCCTTGCACTTACCTTAACCTTTGGATTCTTACGCTTCAGCGTTTCAGTCATGCAAGGAATTCCGGCCTTAGCCTTGGCCATGATTGCCGTGTTTGGGCTCTTGCACGCCACGCATCCACAGGAAAAATCACATCTCCTGCCAACCCGTTTAGAGCTATTGGTATCTGGGCTGTGTTTTGGGCTATCGGTGCAGATTAAGCTCTACACACTCCTTCTTTTGCCTGCTTGCCTATTCCAGTTGGTGTGGGGCACAAAGACAACCCATTGGCGACAAGCCATTCAACGACAAGGGATCAGCAGGATCGCGGTGTGGCTCTTAGGCGGTGTGGCAAGCTTTGCCGCATTGATGCTGCTGAACCCAGGGTTTAGCGTGACACAACTATTGGGTCTTCATTTCAATGCCACCACGCAAGCCGCCCTCCAACGCGAACCGAGTTGGCTAATTTTGCTGATGTTTTTGGCTCAGGATCTGGATGCGACGTTGTTGTCTGGGGTGGGCATTTGGAGGGTGTTACACCACAAACCACAATTACCTCTATTTCCGCTGGTATGGTTGGCCACTGTTTTGGTCGGGCTGGCCAATTATCAGCCCATTTGGGATCATTATTATCCGCTTGTAGCCGTCCCAGTCGTTTGGCTGGCGGTGTATGGTGCCTCCCAAGCACAGTTCCAGTTCAAGCAATGGCGCAACCTGTGGCACATTGCTTCGAGATGGAAGGTGCAGCGGGTGGAAGCACTGGCGACAGGATTCTTGGTATTTGCGATCGCCCTTGCTCCCTTAAAGCTTGCGGTATTAGGCGTTTCCAATCACCTTGTTCTTCAAGAATCGGTTCAAAATGTCGCTGTTGTGCAACAGATCAAAGCCTTGCAACCCAAAACCCATTGGCTTTTCACCGACCTTCCCATCGTGGCATTCTACACCCACCTCAACGTGCCACCAGAGCTGGCTGTTTTTTCGACCAAACGCTTGAAATCTGGCGAGCTAAGCCCTCAAATTTTGATTAAATT
>DATNQK010000640.1:0-5294 GCA_036704065.1 Stenomitos sp. | reverse complement strand
TTTGTGTTCCAAGCATCCTGTTTGGTCCTTAGGATTGATGACTTATACCCAATCCCTGCGCGACAGCTTTATCTTTTCGCTGCATTGCATTTGTGTCGTCTTGGCTCGTCTCAAGGCATTAGGGGTCGATTTGTAGTTGGTTTTGAGGTGTGGCAATCAGTTTTTTTGCCTCTTTGGGCAATTGGGTTATTGCTGTTTTCACAAATGCCTTCACAAATTCATCGCGACGGTTGAGGGCAAACTGCTCTCGGACGACAGCCGTAATACCACCATCTCCCCAGTCTTGATCATTGCGAAAGTATTCAATAAAGCTTTTCCCAGCAATCCGTGTTAAATAGGCCGCACTCACGCTTTGGATCGACTTGCCGACGACATATCCCCCCACGCTTAATTCTAGAGCCGTTGTTACCAGTTCCATCGCTCCGGTCACTAATCCCAGTCCACCGAGGGTTTTGGCTAATGAGAGGGCCAGTTCCTTGCCACGCTCGAGATCCATTTCACAGCCGTACACACGCCCCAATTCCACCACCATCTGAGCATTCACCGCTGCCGTTGCCAATAAATCAACAACAGGCAGTGGTGTAATCCAAATTACGCCTGCCCCAATCCACTGAAAACGTTCCACTAGGCGATTGGCTTGGCGCAGGCGTTGCTCGTCCAATAATTGCTGCACATCGTCACCTAAACGGGTGGCTTGAAGCAAAATATTTTCTGCCAGCAACTCTTCGCCTTCGGTGCGCAAGATAGTGATCATCTGCTGTAGCAGAGCCACAATATCGGATTGAGGTTGGACGGTTTCGCCTGAGGGTAAATGCAGGCGCTGTGGTGCAGCCGCAATGGCAGCAATATCAACATCCGGTAGGCGATCGCTCAAACGCTGCACAATTGCATCTCGGTTTGGCGCTGTATACCGATCAATTTTGTTGAGGACTAAGATTAAGCGCTTGCCCATCTGATAAAGGGCATGTAGGGCTTCAAATTCAGACTGCGTTAGGTCAGCATCGACCACAAACAATAGCAAATCTGCTTCCGTTGCCAACTGCCGTGCCATCTGTTCGCGCTCGGTTCCTGCCACCCCCACTTCCAACAGACCTGGGGTGTCGGTGATGTAGACTTCTCGCTGAATGCCCTTGAGCTCAAGGCAGTAGGTTTCGCCTACAGTCGTTGTACCCATCGTGGGTGAAGTGGCCCCAACCATGCGCCCGACTAACGCATTCACAAGGGATGTTTTACCCGCCGCACCTGTCCCAAACACCACAATCCGCAACTCACGAGACTGGAGCGTCGTTTCAATTTCTTGCGATCGCAACAGCAGCGCCTGTCGTGCAACCTCATCTTGGATCTGGGCAACCTGATTACGCACAGCTTCCAGCGTGCGATCTGCGATCGCTGTTTTCTGGGTTGGCAGTTGTACTGTCGGGGTGCGATTCTGCCGAGGACGGCGAGGGCGACTAAATGCTAAACCGTAGTAGATCAGTACACCCACGAGCACCAGTAACAGTACCGCAATGACTGCAATAAAAAGATTCGCCAGAAGGACGGAAGACGCCGCAATGCTGGCATAGAGATGTAGTAGCGTGTTGGTCAACCATAGGATTAGACCTAAAACCGTTCCAATCCCCAGAATAAAAACAGCTAACCGAGGCACGCGCATAGGCCACTACAAATATTTTGCAATTGTACGCAAGTTCTGAGGATCAAATTTTTGCCGTTTGCCCAGGCGCAGCATCAGCCATAGACAAGTCACAAAATAACCCGCGGAAAACGTTCCGTTGAAGAGCAGCATCCAAATTTGCGCACTAATGGCATTTTCATCCAGTGCACCGAGAGAGGCATTGAACAACAAACTGCCCAAAAGCCACGTTCCCCCAATCGTTAGGCTGAGACGGCTGAGGTGCTGCTGTTGGCGATTGCCTTGCGATCGCATCAAGCACCAAGCTGCTGGCACCATGCCAAATACAGGCACTAAATAGGTAAACAGCAAGAGACGGCTCAAAGTTGGGCTGCCGAACACATCTTGCATTTCGTCCATGGGGCTGTACTCCTGGCTGTATGCCGAATGACATCTATCCTAGCGATCTCGCCCTTAGTATGCCCAGTCCAGTCCCAATGGCTAATCCTGGCAATAGCGCATAAAGTGGCTTAAGTATAAATCTCGGCCTCTCGTGGCCTATTGCATCAAGCACAGTGTGGCTGATTGCGTTGTGCTGCTGTGGGTTTCGTTTTGTTGGGTGTGTTGTTCTATTGTTGATGTCGCATGTCTAAATCGCGCCTTATTGGAGTGGACTTGTTTCGGGCGATCGCAGCCTTTGCCGTGATTGTGATTCATGCGGGCGGAGCACTGCTAGAGTCTAATCCCCCTCAGGATGTAACGCCTTTACAAGTGCTCATGCAATTTTGCCGCTTTGCAGTGCCCTTTTATTTGGCTGCTTCTTTTTACCTAACGGTGGGCAAGCTCTTAGCTGCACCGCAACAATTTGGCCTCAAAGCCTTTTTGGTGTCGCGAACGCAGCGCTTGGTGATCCCCTATGCCATCTGGAGCGGTATCTACTTTGCAATTCGGTTTGCAAAAGCAGCACCTAGCTCAAGTGCAACGGCTCAACTGCTGCAAGATCCCCTCTTCTTAATCCTGCTTGGCGGCTCCGCCATCCACTTGTACTTTCTACCCTTGCTGATCAGTGGCAGTCTTCTGGTTCCCCTCCTGAAGCCCTTAGCCACTTTTTTAAAACCACTTCGCAATCGAGTTGTGTTGCTTTTGGTCAGCATGGCGATTTACGAAAGCATCTTTGCCACTGGCAATGCCTTTAACTTAGGGGTGAACTGTCTTGAAGTTCCCCACGGATGTTCAGTTGCCTTTGTACCGTTTTGGGAGCAGTTTGGTCTGACCATGCAACAGCCCATTGTGCGTGTTGCGAGTCCCTTGGTGGCCTGGTGTCTTCGAGGCTGGCTATACATTTGCGCCAGTGCTGTTTTGCATCATCCCAGTGTGCAACGCCGACTGAGCAACCTCAATGCATCCCATGCGCTCTTGTGGGGCGGTGTATTTATATTGGCGACCTTGGGGGGAGAGCTGGAGTGGTTTAAGGTAATTTACTTTCCGCTGTCGGTATACGAGCTAGGCGTAAGCTATGGTCTGCTGCTGAGTGGCATTGCGCTGTCGCGTTCGTTGCAATTCCATCACCGTATTGTGGCCCTTGGGAATGCATCCTTTGGCATTTATTTAGTGCATTACTTGATTTTGGTCGTTTATGCAGCTTTAGCCACCAAGGGATCGCTGGGCAGCAGTGCAGTCCAATTTCCGATTCTGTGGACCTTGGTCTTGGCGAGTCTCACCTATCTCACGAGTTGGGGAATAACCCTCGGTTTGAATCGGCAACCCTTATTGAGACGCCTGTTGTTCGGCGGTTGAGATGCAACGGCTGGTGCGCTCTTGGGTGCTCGACCCTCAAAAAACTGCCCCAACACTTTCTACCTTTCCTCAGTGACAGAAATCACAGCTTTCCGTAGGCTGTAGTCACTCAGCAGGGTTGGATTTTACTGCACACTGGCGAAAGATTGGGGGAATAGGCAATTTTTTGGTTCTTTTGTGAGTTGTTGATAGCCTTGCTGTAACTCCGATGGTATTGCTTGCGATCGCAATCCATCCGGCCCTCTATATTGACCCCTCCCCCACTATCTTGAAAGGAGAGACGAGATGAAACGAACCCTATTGATATCGGTTGTATTGTTGTCTTGGATTGGAACGGTACAAGCCGCTCACAGCGCGGATCCAAACGATGTCCAACGCCTAATGACGACTGGAAAATGTCGTGGCTGTAATTTGGTGGGAGCCGACTTACGCAATGCCAATTTGAGAGACGCTCAACTTCAGAATGCCAACCTTGAAGCTGCAAACCTGTCCCGTGCCAATCTTCAAGATGCTGATTTTGATGGTGCCAATTTGCGATTCGCCAACTTTAAAAATGCCCTGATCGACAATACTGATTTTTCGGAAGCCAATCTACAAGGGGCGATGTTGGATTTGCAAGAACTTGAGCGTGGTGATGCGAAGGTTTGTAATGCCATCATGCCGAACGGCGTCAAAAAGGAAACCAACGTTGAAGGATTTTTTGGATTTGGCGGTTGTCGCCATTAAGCTCAGCAGGTACGCGCAGCCTAAGCAACTGTTGCATTGAGTGAATCTTCACTGAAATTAACGTTTTTTAACTGAGCGAGAGGGAAATCTGTGGATTCTGGGGTAGATTTATTGCATCGAGCCTCAGTTTAACCCCTACCTTCTCGCTCAAATCAATGTGAGAGAATAGGATATACCCAGCCCATACACCACCCTACTATGGATGCCATCAGTCTTTCTACAGGAAATAAACTTGCCGGACGCTATAGAGTTCTGCAAAAGCTCGGCGAAGGCAGTTTCGCAGAAACCTTTGTAGCCGAGGATGAGCATTTGCCGGATGCCTTCCGCTGTGTCATCAAAAAACTTAAGACTGGGGTTGAAGAAGAGTCGAAGCTGGCGATCGCCAAACGCCTGTTCGAGGCCGAAGCAAGAATGTTGCATCAGCTGGGGTGTCATAAACAAATTCCGCAGTTGCTGGCGCACTTTGAAGAAGATGGCGAATTTTATCTAGTTGAAGAATACGTTGAAGGATCTAGCCTTTTTCAGGAATTGGCAACAGGCCAAAAGTGGAGTGAAGGCTATGTGGTGAAGTTGTTGCAAGACATCCTAGAACCACTGAAGTTTGTGCATCAAAAGCAAGTCATTCATCGAGACATCAAGCCTTCTAATCTTATCCGTCGCGAGAAAGATGGCAGCATTGTTTTGATTGATTTTGGTGCGGTTAAACAAGTGACCAACCAAGTCTTAGACGACAACAGCATTGCCCCCCACACCGTGATCGTCGGCACGCCGGGGTACATGCCAGGTGAACAACTGCGCGGCAGTCCTCGTCCCAGTAGCGATGTCTATGCGGTCGGCATGATTGCCATTTACGCGCTGACAGGTCTGAACCCAGCCCTGGGCCAACTGCCCGAGGATGAATCTACAGCAGAAATTCTTTGGCATGAACATGCAACCATTAGCCCAGAACTTTCTGCCATTCTGGACAAGATGGTAGCCTACGATTTTCGTCAACGCTATCCTTCTGCGGCGGAAGCGTTGGATGCCATTAATGCACTCACCCTACATCGGCAGGCAGAAGCCCCTACGATTTTGAAGGATGTTTCGGACTCGATGGGGTTGTCGTCCACAGGTGGCCCTAGCACAAAGGTTGGAGCTTCTGGGCCTCGCAATAGTGGAA
>DATNQK010000639.1:0-15083 GCA_036704065.1 Stenomitos sp. | reverse complement strand
CTCTCCCCTCGAATGACGTCGCTTTTATGCGTCCAGACCTTACAGAATAAAACCTATACTCGTCACAAACGAACAATATTTCAGCATTAATCTATAACGCTGCCACCATCGCGTTGCATACAGACAGAGGTCAAGCCTGTGATCTGTATCATTGCCAAGAACAAGACAGTAAGGTTGAACTACAACAAGCTAAACCCTAAGGTGCGCTAGATAGGACAGGCACAGGAACCACGCCACTGTCTATATCTATGTATCCATTCACCTATAAACTATCTTAGGTTGCCTATGTGCATAACTAAATGATCATCCCTCTGATCAATTTGGGTATCCTCGCAACAGGATTGACTGCTCTTGCGATCTCATTTTCTATCGAGATCTCTGAATGTTTACTTTACTCTAAAAGTAAATATTGCGTTTTAAGACAAACATTGTCATTGACACAGTTTGGTCTTAAGGCGATAAAGTCGGCTTCAATTGGCTCTTGATCATCCAGTGAACAGCGGTTAAGTCTGTGATTACTTCACTCAACTTTTTCTCTAAACCTAGTCAACGCCTGGGCGTGGAAATCACACCTGAGCGCGTCAACATTGTACAACTTGAGCAGAGCAAGAAAGGCCATGCGGTGAATGCATTTGTTTCACTGCCGTTGCCTGAAGGCTCATTTCAAGATGGACGGATTGTAGACCCCGATGCGATCGCCGACGTGATTCGCCAGGGCCTCGAAGACAAAAAAATTAAAGCTCGCAAGGTCGTCAGTGCAGTTCCTGTAGGAGAAGCCGTCATACGCTTAATTCGGCTTCCCGCCGAACTTGACGACTTTGAGTTAAGGGACATGGTCCTCAATCAAGAGGCCGCCCTTTACCTCCCCTTCGCACGGGAAGATGCGGACGTCGATTTCCAAAAGCTCGATACTCAAATTGACGAAGACGGCATTGAGCGAGTTGAGGTCTTATTGGTTGCAACACCAAAAGAAATCACAGATAGCTACCTTAATGTCTTTGAACGAGCCGGATTGCAATTAAAGGTATTGGAAGTCAGCAGTTTTGCGCTGCTGCGATCGCTTTACGGACAACTCATGCAGTTTGCGCCTGGAGAAGCTGTCGCGCTGGTCAATATCGATTGCGACGGTTCAGAAATCAGCATTGTACTAGATGGCGTACCGCAGTTTAATCGCAAAATTCCCATTGGGACCCATCAACTCCAGAGTGCCTTAAGTCGCGCGATGAATCTTCCAAGTTCCATGGGCGCTGACTTACTCCAGGGCATGAGTGTTCCTTTGACGACTGGTGCCAACGAAACCATTTCTGGGGATGCTGCCAACCCAAGTGCAGCCGCGATTCTAAGAATGCTAGGCGATTTATCGGATGAATTGCGTCGCTCCATCGACTTCTATCTCAACCAGGGCGATGACTTAGAAGTCAGCCAAGTTTTCCTCTCTGGCATAGGCGCAGGAATTGGCCAAATCGATGAGTTTTTATCGCTGCGGCTGGGTTACCCTTCCACCTTAGTCGATCCAATTGAAGGACTTGAAATTAAAGGCTTTGAGGAAGTTCCTGAAGCACAGCGCCCCTCGCTTGGCATTGTGATGGGTTTAGGATTGCGAGAGGTGTAAGGCAGCCATGTACCGTATTGACATTAACTTTCTAAATGACCGCCCTGAATTTGCTTCCGGCACCCCTTCTCAAGGAACCATTGCTGGCGATGATAAAACGCCGCTGATATGGGGAGGAGCCGTTGCTGGAGGCTTAGTTGGGTTAGTGTTGCTCCTATTAGGCGGGTTATCGTTCTATAGTCAGCAACTCGCAAGTCGAGACCAAGCCTTAAAAGCAGACCTAGAAAAACTAGCACCAGGGCTAAAACAGGTTGAAGAGCTGCAGAAGCAAGAAACCACAATTCAAGCACAGACCACAGCCCTGGCCACTATCTTTAACCAAATCAAACCTTGGTCGGCAACCTTGCAAGATTTGCGCGATCGCGTTCCTTCATCGCTGCGCGTTACCAAAATCGAACAAATTGCTCCACCACCACCCCCTGCAGGTCAGGCGCCTCCACCATCACCTAACCCTTCTGCAAGCCCAAATGCAACCCCTAGCCCTGGTGCAACACCCAGTGCAGCGCCGCCACCCCCCTCAAATAGCGATCTCAAGATTTCGGGCAATGCATTGAGTTTCAGCGACATTAATGACTTTGAGTTGATCCTGCGTAAGTCACCTTTCTTGAAATCGGATGCAACCAAATTGGTCTCATCACAGCGTCAGTCCAAGACAGATACAGAAGTTTCCCTCGTGGATTATGAAATGCAAACGCAACTCAGCGATGTACCTGCCTCTGAACTCCTGCAGGTGCTTAATGCCAAGGGAGCAGCAGGGTTAGTCTCTCGCATTGAGGTTCTCAAACGGCAAGGAGTGATGAAGCCATGACCATTTCCGATAGATTTGCACCCGGCAGTGACGGGTTAAATGCACCTTCCTACCCTGTGGTTTTTGGCATTACCTTCACCCCCAGTGTTAGCGCTATCCTCATTGCGCTCGCGGGAGTTGGCTTAGCCGGATGGATGGCCTTCAACATCCTGGGGCCAAAGTTCTCAGAGATTCAAGAGTTGCAAAGCAGCATTTCCCAAAACGAACAAACGCTTAAGCAAAAACAAGACACGGTTCGCGATATTCAAAAGATTATTGCGCGGGTTAATCAAGCCAAGGCCAAAAACGCTGAAGTACGTGGACTTTTCTCGACCCAGCAAGCCTTAGATACCTTATTACTCGACCTCAACCGCATCATTATTTCTAGCAAGGCTCAACTTCAAAAGTTTACGCCTGACTATGCGATGTCTGGCACCATCACTGACAGCTCCCTAGGGCCAGAGCTCAATAACCAACTCAAGCGACAAGTGACGGATGTGGCTTTTGAAGGCACTTATCCACAGACGCTAGAAATTATGCGAACCATTGATCGCTTGCAAACCGTATTGGTTCTTCGCGATTTCAAAATGGAACTAAAAACCGAGCCTGGAACCAATGTTGCCACTTGTAGCTTTAAACTCTATGCTTACGTCCCATTGACGGCAGAAGAGCAAGCGGCTGTCCAACAGCAAAGTGCAGCCACTGCACCAGCAGGCCAGAGTGCTCCATCTCAATAGGTATTGAGAGATTGAGATTGGGCCAAGTGTTTTAGATGTTTCTAACGTTCTTAAAACGTGCGTATAAAGATAATAGGAGTCAAGGGTGAACTGGGATATTAGACGCTACGGATTAGCAATTGGCGCTACTGCTGCAATGGTCGCTGCTGCCCATATGCCTGCTCAAGCAGCGCAAACAGAAATCACAGGTGTTCAGCTAACACCTTCAGGTCAAGGCTTTGAACTGATGTTGCAAACTCAGGGCAATCGTCGCCCTCCCGTGTTTACGGTGAATCGAGGAAATGCATCGGTTGCAGATATCAGCAATGCTCAGCTACGTTTACCCAGCGGTACAACGTTTAGCCAACCAAATCCTGCCCCTGGGATAAACAGCATTGAAATGCGTCAACTAGATGCAAACACTGTCCGAATTACAGTACAAGGAGTTCAAGCTGCACCCGTTAGCGACACAATTCGCCGCGATGAGGGCAAAGGCTTGCTGGTTCTGCGTTTTAATCCAGCAGGTTCATTGGGCGCTGCATCCGCTAATACAACGCCCGCCGTTGGTGCATATCCCAATTCAACGCCTCCGTATTCCAGCAGACCCGTAGCTCCACCCGTTGGAGATATGGTGGTTGGCAATGTCAATTCAGATCCTGATGCAGTTGATTTGGGCAGCGGTCAAATCATTCCAAAACTATTGTTGCGTAACGCTCCAGTTCGTGAAGTGCTAACGTTGCTCGGCCGTGCTGCCAACGTTAACGTTGCATTTGCAGAAGAGGCAGCTGCACCCGATCCATCTAACCCAACGGCTTCAGCTGGTAGCGGTTCGACCATTTCCTTGGATATCGAAAACGAGTCTGTGCAGGACGTTTTCAATTACGTTCTCCGCCTATCTGGGATGCAAGCCAACAAGGTCGGCAACACCATTTTTGTTGGCAAGACCTTACCTGGCGATGCCCAAAACCGTGTTGTGAGAACACTACGCCTTAATCAACTTAGAGCTACTGGCAAGATCAGCTTTAATAATGCATTAATTGGTACCTCACAGGTTGGGGGTTCTATCAGCGGTGCCCAAGCGAGTATTACTGCAGGGCAAGGAGATGCAACATCTTCGATTTCAGGGGGATCTAGCGGTTCTGCATCCGCTTCTACACTCAGCAGAATTTCGAAGTATTCAGAATCATTTACTGAAAGAGGTGCGAAGGAAATTCTGGAGTCCTATGGCGCTAACAATGGAGGTAGCGGCGGACAAGATCAAGAACCAGCAGCTTCAGATCTGTTAAAAGGTTTGCAAGTCGTAGCAGATGCCAGAATTAACTCTGTCACCTTAATTGGTACGCCTCGAAAGGTTGCAATGGCAACCAATATCCTACAGCAGTTAGATGTTCGTAAGCGTCAAACCGCAGTAAACGTTAAAATCATCGATATCAACCTTCTAAAAGCCAAGAATATAGAAGGTAATCTTTCTTTTAGAAACGGTGGCACTGGTGCAAATTTCAACCAGGCAGGCAATCTCGGAAACGCATTGGGTATCTTTTTTGGCGGATTGAACGCTAACCCCTTAAATGTTGGAAGACTTGCTGAGGGTTTAGTGGGTAGTCTCTTACTCAATGTCAAAAATGATAATGCAAAAATCCTTACTGACCCGACTTTAATTGTCCAAGAAGGTAGCTCTGCTCAAGTCAACCTAACGGCAGAAGTCTTTTCAGGATTCGAGCAAACCTCAACAACAACGGCAACGGGTTCGGGAACTGGCCTAACATCACAAACGGTTAAGCCTATTATCCGTCAAGCAGGGGTCATCTTTAATGTGACTGTTGATCGAGTTGATGATAACGGATTTATCACACTTAATGTTTCTCCAGAGGTAAGTTCAGTTGCTGGTGAGTACAACTTTGTATTCCCAGGAAGCCGTAATGAATTAAAAGGTGCACTCCTCAATCAACGGCGCTTAGAAACTGGAAAAATGCGCTTAAGAGATGGGCAAACCCTTGTGCTCAGTGGCATTATCCAGGATACTGACCGAACGACTGTCAGCAAAGTTCCTCTTCTGGGTGACATACCGCTTTTAGGCGCTCTTTTCCGTAAAGAAGCAGGCGAAAAGCGACGCAACGAATTAGTTGTGCTTGTTACCCCGCGCATTCTTGATGATTCCGAGCAAGCGGCAATGGGTTATCAATATTCTCCAAGTCCTGCTGCAATGCAGTTACTCAATAAATAAGGTTTATACATAAGGTATTTGGGTTATCTGTTTTGACCCGATATCTTGTCCATAAGCAGTCACAAGTGTAGAAATACGCTAGTGACTGCTTATGTGTTTCATAGCGTTTCATTGGGGTTGGCTCACATGCGGCTCATGGGTCTTACAACTCCTGAGTTGGGCGCACTATCATGAGAGAACAGGGTAATGTCGGCGTGCAATACTCTGTCAGATGCCTAATGTTCGCAAGAGGAAAACCTCATGATCATCGTCATGAAAAGCGGTGCCCCCACCTTAGAAATTGAGCGACTCTGTGAAGAGATGAAGGGACGGGGCTTTACACCGGAAAAGATTGTCGGTGCCCATAAGGTTGTGATTGGTTTAGTAGGTGAGACGCGTAGCTTAGATCCTGATAGTCTTCAAGATATAAGTCCTTGGATCGAGAAAGTAATGCGGGTTGAGAAGCCATTTAAGCGTGTCAGTCGGGAGTTTCGCCACGGTGAGGCCAGTGCAGTTTCAATCCCTACACCAAATGGAACGATAACCCTTGGTGAACACCATCCTTTAGCCGTTGTAGCAGGGCCTTGTTCGGTTGAGAATGAAGCCATGATTGTAGAAACAGCTCTGCGGGTTAAGGCGGCTGGCGCGTCCTTTTTACGGGGTGGAGCCTATAAACCACGCACCTCGCCTTATGATTTCCAAGGACATGGAGAAAGTGGGTTGGAACTGCTCACTGCGGCACGGGAGGCCTCTGGATTAGGCATTATCACAGAGGTGATGGATACCGCCGATGTAGACAAGATCGCAGCAGTAGCCGATGTCATCCAGATCGGTGCTCGCAATATGCAAAATTTCTCGCTGCTGAAACGGGTGGGGGCACAAGACAAACCTGTGCTCCTGAAGCGCGGTATGGCTGCCACCATTGATGATTGGCTAATGGCAGCGGAATATATTATGGCAGCGGGTAATTCCAACATTATTCTTTGCGAACGGGGTATCCGTACGTTTGATCGCCAATACCTGCGCAATACGATTGATTTAGCTGTGATTCCCGTCCTGCGGACCCTTACTCATTTGCCGATCATGATTGATCCAAGTCATGGGACTGGGTGGTCTACTTATGTGCCTGCGATGGCGAAAGCGGCGATCGCAGCGGGAACAGATTCACTCATGATTGAAGTACATCCCAATCCAGCGAAGGCACTATCCGATGGCCCACAATCGCTAACACCCGATCAATTTGACACACTCATGCAAGAGTTGGCTGTTTTCGGCCAAGTGATGAACCGTTGGCCTCAACCCCTCACCGCTAGCGTTGGCATTTAAAAAACGGTTGCGATAAACAATGGTTAAACAGTTGATTGAGTAAAGTCACAGCTCCACCTTGTGGCGAATGTATGCCTGAGGGTCAAGGTTGCGCGCAAGGGGACAAAAATTGAGGGGTAGAGTGGAAGTTTTATACTGGCTAGAGCTGTAGATGGGCGATATAGATGCTGGCTTGGTTCCTTGACCCCCTTCATTATGAATTTATGCGCAATGCGATCGCCATTGGTGCTGTGATTGGGATTTTATGCCCTGTCATGGGGAGCTATTTGATCGTGCAGCGCATGGCCTTGTTAGGGGATGTGATTGCCCACTGCGTTTTACCAGGACTTTCCATTTCTTTCTTTTGCAAAATCGATATTTTGATTGGTGCTTTTGTGTCGGGGATTATCGGCACCTTTTTTATCGATTGGATACGGACTCAATCGCGGGTTAAGGTAGATGCCGCAATGGCGCTGACCTTTTCTAGCTTCTTTGCCCTTGGTGTTTTGTTAATTACAACCTTAAAAAATACCCTGGATCTAGACAGTTTCTTGTTTGGCGATATTTTAGGCGTAACGGGTCTAGATATTGGTAGAACTTTACTGGTTGCCGTTCTGATTTTAGGGACGGTCAAGCTGTTCTATAAAGAGCTACTGTTTTATACCTTTGACAGAACAGGTGCTCAAGCCACTGGATTGCCCGTCCGGGCTATACAGTTAGGATTTACTGCGGCTGTCACCCTCACAATCATTGCCAGTATGCAAGCAGTTGGGGTCATTTTGGTGATCGCATTACTGATTGGGCCAGCCCTCACAGCTTACTTACTGGTGAATGAGTTGCATTGGATGATGGGCTTAGGGTCTGTGTTCGGCTTGGTGGCAAGCATCAGTGGTGTGTACCTCAGCTATTACTGGAATTTGCCCTCTGGCCCCGCTATTGTACTGATCTCTTCAGCACTGTTTCTATGCGTATTGCTGTGCCAATCCCTGCAAGGCCTTGCAACGCGGCAAGGCTACATCGGGCTGGATTGGATGGGTCAACTTGGGCGCTTACTGCGCCGCTAAGGTTTTGCGTTTTGCGGCGGACGATTCTCGGCATTTGCTGAATTTAAGGGGTTAGCCTTTGAGCGATCAATTGCCAGGTGTTGAGCACTTCCGCCACAGTCCACGCTTGGGCAAAACAGCCTCGGGGTGTCATGGGCGCATCTCCATCAAAGATTTCGCTGAGGGTACCCAATCCGTGGCCCAACAACTGCTGCGCCATCGGTTCCAAAAACTGTAGGGCTTGTTGGGGATTGTCATAAACCCACAAGTGAGCCTGCACGAAGGGGCCAATTAACCACCCCCACACAGCGCCTTGATGGTAAGCACCATCCCGCTGAAATGGCGTGCCTCCATAGTGCGGTTGGTACCTAGGGTCATCGGGGGAAAGCGATCGCAGTCCGTGGCTGGTGAGCAGCTTGCGTCCACATAGGTCAACAATAGCCCGCTGTTGGGTTGGGGTTAACAGTGGCAAGTTAAGGGGTGCTTGTGAGGAAGCAATAGCCTTGGGTAAAACGATTGCGAATAATTGGTTAGGACGCAAAGCGGCATCATGACCATCGGGGCCGTCTAAGACGTCGTAACAGTAGCCTAAGGCTGCATTCCAAAAGCGGCTAAAGCTGGCTTGGGTCAATTGGGCGATCGCCGCATAGTTTGTATTGGCATGCCCTAGGCGATGGGCAAACGTGTTCATGGTATGCAGCGCATTGTACCAAAGGGCATTGATTTCAATGGGCGTGCCGATGCGGGGGGTCACTACCCAATCTCCCACCTTGGCATCCATCCAGGTGAGCTGCACACCCTCCTCACCCGCTGCCAGCAGACCGTCGCTGTCCATGCGGATCTGGTAGCGGGTGCCGCGACAATGCCAGTCGATGATATCGGCTAGGACGGGAAATAAAACTTCCAGCAGGCTGTCATCGCCTGTGGCTGAATGATACGCTCGCACCGCTTCGATATACCAGAGGGTGGCATCCACTGTGTTGTAGTCGGGACGCTCACCTGCATCAGGGAAGCGGTTGGGTATCATGCCTTGGTCGACATATTGGGCGAAGGTACACAGAAGCGATCGGGCCAGTTCAGGTCTGCCCGTGGTCAGGGCCAATCCTGGCAGACTGATCATGGTGTCTCGGCCCCAATCACTGAACCAGGGATATCCGGCAATAATGGTTTGGCCATCTGGGTGACTGACAGTAGGACGTGCCACAACAAACTGATCCGCGGCCAACACCAACTGGGCCATCCAGGAAGGCGGAGCGATCGCTAAAGGTGGTTGGGCCTTCTGCCACTGATGTAAAAGGTTTTGGGAATGGGACTCTCTCGCTTGGAGTGCAATGGCAGGCTCAACACAGAGATGCGGATCGGTACTGGCGACAAAGGTCAGGGATTCTCCCGCCTGCAAAGTTGCGGTGAAGGTTCCAGCGTGGAGATGGTCTTCGCGATCGCATAACCCACGATAGCGCTCCACCGCCAAGTCAAAGTCTCGGTACCACTCATGGACGATGCTGATTTGGGCAGTCTGGCATACCAAGTCTAGGGGTGTGGCCTTCGGTGTTGCTTGGATACGCAGCCCCTGACTGATAGGGACGATGTGCATCTGCCAGTGATTAGCATGGGTATCGCTATGGTGATCGCGATAGTTGACGAAGGCTTGCAGCGAGAGATGCAGCGGTTGGGTGGCTCGCACAAGGGTATAACTCACATAGGTCGTATTGGCCCCTTGTTGCATCCAAATCCGTTTTTCTAACAGGGCATCAGCGCAGGCAAAGCGCCACACCGGAATGCCGTTATCTAGGCGAAAGTGCTCGATGTAGTGATGGCCGTTGGGCTCCACAGTGCCATTGGCCCAGCGATTCACGGAAAGAGGATAGGGGCAACCGTCATAGGTCACGGTCTCATCTAGCTTGGCCAACAGTAACGTTCGCCCCAAGGGTGGCTGGAGTGCAGCGATTAATAAGCCGTGGTAGCGTCGGGTTAGTAAGTTGGCAACCGTACCGCAGGCGTAGCCGCCAATGCCATTGGTCACTAACCATTCTCTCGCTTCAGCGCTGCTCAGGTTGCCACAAATCTCCCGTCCAAACTCGATCTGCATGGGCTTAGCCTTTCCTTCAGGGAATACGGAATGGGGTCAAAACGGTGGGTTTTCTTCTTTGCTGTCGCGACCGACCTGATTTTATCTAACGGGTCATTGAAGTTGTAACGGTTTGCAGGGAACCACCCATGCTTAAAGTTTAAATAGGCAAGTTGCTAAGCCGCCTTCGCAATCGTGTTATGACCTTATCCCAAACTGCTGAAACCCCTGAAACTGTTGAGCCAAACCCTTCTTCGCAACGGCTAGTGCGCGATCGCACCCTGACCTGTCTTGCAGCTCGTCTGGCCCAGTATCAGCAAAAACCCGTTGAACTCCAAGCGCAACTCCAACCGCACCTGGATACCTTAAACGCCCTGCATCGCAAGCTGGCCCAGCCACTGTTGCAAATTGCCGTGTTTGGCTTGGTTAGTCGCGGCAAATCAGCGGTTCTTAATGCCCTGTTTGGCGAAGTAATGTTTCCCACAGGCCCCTTAAATGGCGTCACCCAGTGGCCACGCTCTGTGCGTTGGTCGCCGATGACAGACGAGGAGAGCACCGCAGCCATTCAATTGGAACTCATTGACACACCGGGTCTAGACGAAATTTCTGGCGAAGCGCGGGCTAGCATGGCCCAAGAAATTGCACGCTGTGCGGATTTGATTTTGTTTGTCACGGCAGGGCCACCGCTGCCGATTGAAGAAACAGCCCTTGCCGAACTCGTTCAGTTTGCCAAGCCTCTGTTGTGGATTGTCAACAAAGCAGATCTGTACCCCGATCTGAGCACAGCAGATCTCTACAACACCTTAAGCAATCCTGACGTTCGAGCGATCCTATCGCCTCAGGAAATTATTCTGGCTGCTGCCGCACCCGCCCCCATTCAAGTCCGTCATGAATGGCCAGACGGTCGCACCACCACCGATTGGGAAATTCCACCCCCTCAGGTCGAAAGTCTGCGCCAAACGCTACTTCAATTACTAGAGCGAGAAGGACTATCGCTGCTGGCGCTGAATGTATTAGTGCAAACCCAAGCCACAGAACGTCAGATTGCAGATGCGATCGCCACCTTCTACGAAGCCCCAGCCCAATCAACACAATGGCGAATCTGGAGTCTTAAAGCGGCCTTGGTGGGGATACTACCTTGGATTTGGCTCGATTTGATTCTGAGCTTTGGGGCCGATGTGGTGCAAGTGCGGCAACTCAGCCAGCTCTACGGATGGCCTGCAACCAGCCGCAATATTGTGCAGTTATGGAAAACATTGCTAACCAGTGTGGGCTATGTGGGTGCAGCCGAATTGGGAACCAATGGCTTGGGTTGGGTTTTCGGCGGTTTTGATGGGCCATTGGGTCTCGCACCTGGATTGGTACAGGGTGCGATCGCCATTTACAGTGCGGCCCTCGTTGGAGAGTTTGCCCAGTCCTATCTTCGCAATGGCGCAACCTGGGATAACCAAGGCCCCAGCGTTCTGATTCAAACCATCCTCCAAGGATTAGATCCTGAAACCATCACCCACCGCTTTAGTGCTTCTATGATCCAAAGCTTAGAATCAGCACCTGCGGAAACCTCACCCACCCACTCATCTACCGAAGGGGAGGGGCCAGCGCTCATCAGCCCAAGCCAAGACGGCTCCAATGGCCTCAGCTAAAGTACTAATCAAACGGTGGATGGCCACGGCACTAATGGCAATACCGACCGAAAAGCCAGGGTCGTTATGAAACAGCTCTTGTTGCGTTAACAGGGCACTCACGGTTAGTTCAAAAATGCCTAATCCACCTGGTGCCCCTGGGGTAATGAATCCCAACACCCAGCCAATGCTGTAAATGCTGATCAGGATGGGCACAACGCTTAAAGAAATCGGAGTCAAAGCGGCAACGGTCAAGACAAATCCAATCCCGCGTAAGACAATAAACCCAACTTCCCCCAACAGCGGCCCTGCGGGGTAACGCGTGACCATACGGCTTCTGAGTCCGTCTGAACTGTCCTCGGTTGTGTGTAAGTTCAGTTTTGCACTGAGACGCCGGATCAGTCGCCCTAAGAGTTTGGGGTGGAGGCCAATCAAAATGCAGACAATACCAAATACGGTAAATGGCAGCCAATCACGGGGGATGGAAAACAACCCCAGAATCAATCCGCTTGCGGCCATCAAGAGGGTATCTAGCAATACGCTCAAGGAAGCGATCGCCAAAGGCACACCCTGATCTTTAGCGGCGATCGCTCGTCCATAGAGGTGTAACAGATTGCTGGGCAAATATTTAGCAATATTCGTTTTGAGGTAAGCCTGAGCCGCCCAAATTCGGCTGACAGGCTGGCCCAATTCCTGCAAAATCCAGCCCCACACCCAGCCCGTCCAAACATGGGCAAAAAGGGTTACTCCTGTAGCAATCACCAGACAAGACCAGCCCAGTGCAGTGATCTGTACCGAACTCATCTCATGCCAATGGTCGTAGAGAGTCTTACCCAGAAACGCAAAAATCGCCATCAAAAACAGTGGCGACACAAAAGGTTTCCAACGTCCCCAGCCGCGCGAAACTTTGCGCCATATTGTTTGCATGGCAGATCCTAAAGACCGCTGAGGGGCATTAAACCCTTTGTGGTCAGCCATTCAGGGTTATAGAGTTTAGATTGATAGCGTGTGCCGCTGTCACATAAAACCGTCACAATGGTATGGCCTGGCCCCATTTGCTTGGCGAGGGCCACCGCTGCACCAACATTAATGCCCACTGAACCCCCCATAAATAAGCCATCTTTGCGCAGCAACTGGTAAATAACCCGCAGACACTCATGATCGTCAACTTGGATGGCATCGTCAATGGGTGCGCCTTCGAGATTAGCGGTGACGCGACTGTTCCCAATCCCTTCGGTCACAGAACTGCCTTCCATATGGATCTGCCCTGTCTTGGCATAGCTGAATAACCCACTCCCCATCGGATCAGCCAATACCGTTTTAATCGCAGGGTTTTGCTCTTTCAGATACATTGCAACACCAGCATAGGTGCCCCCTGTTCCAGTGGCCGTCACCCATGCATCCACTTTGCCCTCTGTTTGCGCCCAAATTTCTGGCCCTGTGGTCTGGTAATGGGCGATGCGGTTGGCGAGATTGTCAAACTGGTTCGCCCAGACTGCATTGTCGGTTTCGGCAGCCAGTCGCCCCGAAAGCCTGACGTAATTGTCTGGGTTGGAGTAGGGTACCGCTGGCACAGCCCGAACTTCAGCACCCAAAACCCGTAGCGCATCCATTTTTTCTTGAGACTGTGTGTCTGGAATGACGATCAGACATTTATAGCCTTTGGCATTGCAAATATGGGCTAAACCAATACCCGTGTTGCCTGCCGTGCCTTCTACAACTGTGCCACCAGGTTTAAGCAACCCCTTCGCTTCGGCATCTTCGATAATGTAAAGCGCTGCCCGATCCTTAACAGACCCACCAGGGTTAAGAAATTCAGCTTTTCCGAGAATTTCGCACCCTGTTTCGTCGCTAAAGCTATTAAGCCGAATCAAGGGTGTATTACCGATGGCATCGACGAATCCCTGCTTAATGTCCATAAGTACTGGGCAACCTGTCTTTTTTGCGTCCTTTCTTTACCCAATCTTACCGAGTTGGTTCACTTTGCGACGGCCAAGTTTGGGTTTCTTTGAGCGTCAAGCGCTTGATCTACGATTTTTTTACGTTGGGTTGCGCTAAAACGGGAGTGTTATGCCATAATGATAATCGCAAGTTTTACGGCTCAGTAGCTCAGTGGTTAGAGCAGGGGACTCATAAGCCCAAGGTCGCAAGTTCAAATCTCGCCTGAGCCATTTTTCAATTTTGCATAACTCCTTATCCGGTGCCATTGCCCATTTCTGTTGAAAGAGGGGTAAGAATATTTGTCTACCTGGATTGGGGTTAGCCTGCGATTCCTGTTTGGCTGGATTGGATTTGTCGCCAATGGTGTGGAGGTTGAAGGGTTAGATGCGATCGCCCATCCATCTTTAAGTGAATCTTCTAGCCCAATCAAGCAGCGATGTCTTGTGAATACAAATACTGCTGAAACCCAATAAATAATTCACTGATATTCGCAGGTCTTCCTAGTTCTGCAACAGCATCGCCAACAGTATGATATTTCAACTCTAATAGTTGAGGTAATTTAGCGCGGTCAAGTTCCCCTACACCTGCCTTGATATATTGCTCCAGCACAAAGTCAAGAAATTCTTGTTGTTTGCCAATATAGCGCGAAAAGATTATTGATTTGTGAGCGGAAACGCGCTCTCGGCGACTCATTGGTGCAGAGGCATAGGCGATATAAGCTAGTACGTCATATAAATCACTTTTTTCGGCATCAATTAGACGGCTAATTTCTGTCAATTGTTCTTCGCCATAGCCTTTTTCTGCTAGTCCTTCTAACAAGGCTTTGCGGGTGTCAGGACAACTCCAGATTGATCTTAATTCGGCTTCATCTCTAAATAAGGCAGGAATTTCACCAAAGAGACGTTCTACAAATTCAGCGGCGCTCATGGGTTTACCGTCTGGGCTCCAGAAAGTGGTCGCAATACGGTGCTGAAGAATGCGTTCTTTACCATCAGCAAGCTTAATTTTGATGATTTGAGAACGAGAAATTTCTGTGTCCTCGCTTACACTTTTGCCGTCATTTTGAGAAGTATTTTGTTGACCAGATCTATGCTGCTCTCTTGATTTTTTGACGCAAACAGGTTCTTGAGGTTCACCATCCCATGCAGGATCGTTGAAGTGTTCGTAAGCTTTAACAAAATCATAAATCGTGAAGTAGTCTTTCCCTTCAAATAAACGAGTACCACGACCAATGATTTGCTTAAATTCAATCATTGAGTTGATGGGACGCATGAGGACTATATTACGAACGTTACGGGCATCAACTCCAGTGGAAAGTTTTTGGGAAGTGGTAAGAATGGTAGGAATATTTTTCTCGTTATCTTGAAAGGTATTAAGTTGCTGTTCTCCCATTTTTCCATCATCAGCAGTGACGCGAACACAGTAGTTTGGGTTACTGCTAATCTTCATTTGGTTGATTAAATCCCGTACAGCCAGTGCATGTTCTTGGTTGGCGCAAAATACTAGTGTTTTTTGGTTTTGGTCAATTTCTTCCATGAACAGTTGCACTCGATAACGTTCACGTTCGGCAATTTCAATGATGCGATTGAAATCGGCTTCGGTGTAGGTTTTGGCTTCATCGATTGCGCCTTCGATTAGTTCATCATCGGGACTATAAATATATTCATCTAGGGTGGTTTCAATCTGCCGAACTTTAAAGGGCGTCAAAAATCCGTCGTTGATGCCGTCTTTAAGCGCGTAGGTATAAACTGGCTCGCCAAAATAGGCATAGGTGTCGGCGTTGTTG
>DATNQK010000638.1:0-9374 GCA_036704065.1 Stenomitos sp. | reverse complement strand
GCGGTCATTGAGGGCTTGTACCTGATTTTGGTTGGCCGCTAATGAGCGAGTGACAAGGCGATCGCCATCAAAATAAACCTCCGTCCCGCCCGTCTCCTGACCCAGTTCGCCAATCACCAGTTCAATACTGGGTTGCCCTTCTGTTGAAGCCCCGAGTACCAGCTCCACGGGTTCGCTCATGGGATAGGGTTGCCCCGTAGCAATCAGCGTGTGCCAATTGTGGGCCTGTAGACGACGGTCCCAGTAGCGAATGCCATAGCTGTGGTACAAAAAGTCTTTGACCTCCACCCCTTGCAGAATTTGCAGGGCACCTTGGGCGATCGCTTCAAAGGGGCGGCTACTGGCGATTTTGGCGGCATCGAAATACTGGCCAACCCATTGCTGCACGCTAGGAATCAAGCTAGTCCCGCCGACCAGCAATACTGCATCAATGGTGTCGGGTGTAATGCCTTGGCGTCTTGCCTGCTGGAGCACTTGAGCCATGCATTGATCCAGACGCTCGAAGAACAGATGTTCTTTTAAGATAAATTCAAATTCTGGACGTTCTAGCGTCAGGTCATAACTTTCGAAGGCTTCTGCATCGAAGTAGACCTCTGATGCTTTGGATTGTAGAGATAACTCAATCTTCAAGCGTTCGGCCAGCCGTAAGGTGAGAGGCGTGATGGGCAAGGACTGACTGGCGGCGAAATGATCGGCAATCCAATGATCTAGGTCAGTGCCACCCAGATTTTGGCCTGCTTTAGCCAGTACCCGTGCGGTTTTCAGCCGTTGCGCGGAGTCTTCAGCCATGTTCTTTTCTCCCCATTTGAGGATAAAGCCCATCGGTTTAGCTGCCGTACGGCGTCCATGATCCAACTGCACCAGCGACAAATCTAAAGTGCCGCCGCCAAAATCGACCACCAGAATGACCTGAGCATCCCCTTTGCCATAGCCGAGAGCCGCGGCGGTTGGTTCATCCAACAGGCGAACTTGCTCAACCTTGAGTTGTTGACACACTTTGCCCAGCCACTGTCGGTAGGCCTCGAAGCTATCCACCGGAACGGTTAAAACCAACGCATCGTTGGCATCTGGATGGCTTTGCTGTAACTGCTGGATTAGGGTCTGCAAAAACCAAGTGCCGATGTTTTCAAAAGACACGGGCATTCCGTCTAGTTCTGGCAAAAATCCTTGAACTGAAGTGCCAATGCCCCGCTTAAAGCCTCGAAAATATCGGGAGTCACTGCGCACATCTAATCCGCGATCGCGCACCTGCTGTCCCACCACCACTTGGCCTTGGGCGGCGTTTTCGACATACAGAACGCTGGGAATTAAATCTGGATTCTGCCCCACTCTTGAGCTAATCCCAGGCAAAGAGAGGGTTTCTGCGTTTTGAGCAACAGGATTCCAACGGGCTGCCACCGTATTGCTCGTGCCAAAATCAATCGCGTAACTCAATTGGCCTACTCCTCAACCCCAATCATTCTGCAACCCCTACTGAGTCCTTGGTGCAAGGGTTAACCTCCGTCAGTCTACTATTCTCCTGTTAAAAGGATGTGATTTACACTCCCTACATATACGGATGGATACTTACCGCAATATGTGTTGAGCTAGTGACGTCCGATAGGGGCAATTGATCTAGATTTTGAAGCATGGACTGTCAACACAGCAAATCTGTGTGACAGGATAAGTGCCAAAGTGGCCCCAATTGAAGGTTTAACTTGATACTCCATTCTCCGCTATTGATGTCGCTATCGATGGCAGGGATGAGATATGGAATAGAATTGGACGAGGCGGTGTTTGCACGGCGTAGCGAACTATTGTTGTAGACGGAAGGGCTCAAGTTCCATGGGTAGCGAAATCCAAATTATTCGCGGTGGCGGTATTCCGGTCACGGGAAATGATATTGACACAGACCGCATTATTCCGGCTCGGTTTCTCAAATGCATCACCTTTGAAGGTTTGGGTGATGGCGTATTTGCAGATGACCGAACGCAGGCTCAAGGCCAACATCCCTTCGACTTGCCCCAGTATCAGGGCGCAAAGGTACTTTTGGTCAATAGTAACTTTGGCTGCGGTTCCTCTCGCGAGCATGCCCCTCAGGCGATCGCCCGTTGGGGTATTTCCGCCATTGTGGGTGAAAGTTTTGCCGAGATCTTCTTTGGGAACTGTTTGGCGATTGGGGTTCCCTGCGTCACCGCATCGGCTGAGGTTATTTCGCAGCTCCAAGCGTATGTGCAACACAATCCCCAGGCAGAAGTGACCGTCGATGTGGCGAACCTCCAGGTGCAATGCGGTGACATCTGTGCCCCCGTTACGATGGGAGATGGCCCTCGGCAAATGATGCTGTCGGGGACTTGGGATGCCTGTGGTCAGCTGCTTTCGGGTATCGAGGACATTCAATCCACTGCGGCCCAACTCCCCTATCTAAATTGGGAATCTCCGGCTGTTGCTTCCGTCTAGTTGGTTCAATCTCTCGCGTTAGAGTCTCTGGAATATGAGTACGCGCTCCCCTAAGCGTCAAGTGATCATTTCCGATGTGAATGGCGATGCCTGCCTACCCGTTTTAGACGGTACCCTTGGGCCTTCCGCTGTCGATATTCAACATCTGTATAGCCAGCATCAGTTACTGGCCTTCGATCCTGGTTTTCGCTCCACGGCGTCCTGTCGCAGTGCGATCACATTTATTGATGGGGAGGCGGGTATTCTGCTCTATCGCGGCTACCCCATTGAAGAATTAGCCGAACATAGCTCCTTTCTGGAAACGTCCTATTTGCTGATGTTTGGGGAACTGCCCAATGCAGAGGACTATGCTCAGTTCGAGAAGGAAGTGAAGTACCATACCCTGCTGCATGAGCAAGTGCTCAAGTTCTACCAGGGATTTCGCCGCGATGCCCATCCTATGGCCATTATGGTGGGGGTTGTGGGGGCGCTCTCCGCCTTTTACCACGACGACATTAACCTCGAAGATCGTTCTGGCCGTATTCGCGCTGGCATCCGCTTGCTGGCCAAAATGCCCACGATCGCAGCTGCGAGCTACACCTACAGCATTGGACGCCCCATTCGCTATCCGTGGAATGATTTCGACTACGCCAGCAATTTCTTGCAAATGTTGTTTGGCGTTCCCAGCGAAGTCTATCGGGTCGATCCGGTGTTGGCCAAGGCGATGGACTTAATCTTTGTGCTCCACGCCGATCATGAACAAAATGCTTCCACCTCGACGGTACGCCTAGCAGCGTCTTCGGGGGCCAATCCTATTGCTTGTATCGCGGCTGGCATAGCGAGCCTGTGGGGGCCTGCCCACGGTGGTGCAAACGAAGCGGTGATTCGGATGCTGACCGAAATCGGTAGCCCGAAACAGATTCCGCAGGCGATCGCCCGTGCGAAGGATAAATCCGATCCCTTCCGGTTAATGGGGTTTGGACATCGGGTGTATAAGAACATGGATCCTCGTGCCCGTGTGATTCAAAAGATGGCCAAGGATGTTTTGGCGCATCTGGGCATTGACGATCCGCTGCTAGAAATCGCCATGGAATTGGAAGAAATCGCCCTGCGCGACGAGTATTTCATCCAACGTAAACTGTATCCCAACGTGGATTTTTACTCTGGAATTCTCTTGCGAGCGATGGGATTACCAACCAACATGTTTACTGCCATTTTTGCCCTCGCCCGTACCGCCGGATGGGTCAGCCATTGGCTAGAACTTACAGAAGATGCCCACGGTATTGATCGTCCGCGTCAACTTTACGTCGGGCACCCTAAACGCGCTTACCAAGCCCCCTAGTGGATTGGGTTTATTGTCAGTCCACTGCCTAGAAAATCTATCCCAACTTTCTTGTAGTTTTCTATACTATATTTAAGTAAAGCTAAGTTCTAAGCTGCCTTTGATACAGCGAAAGCGGAGCTGGAATCCGCTGTGGCAGCTCAGCAGCGATGCTATAGCGTTCAGACGAGGAATTAAACTCCGTGGTCGAGTCTTCGCTCAGTACTGAGGCGTTCCGCAGTACTCAACGTTCTCAGCAGTACGATGCAGCCGCTATCTCACGGTATTATCGTTGGCGGCCTTGGCGTGTAGCCTGGCGATCGCTTCAAGTGTTGTTCATGTTTGGTTGGTTTGTCTGGGGTTTGTTTTGGGATCGATGGTTGAATTGCACCGAGCAAAACCTACCCCTGCGTGCCATGCAGTTACGCAAACTGCTGACCCATTTAGGGCCGACGTTTATTAAGATTGGCCAAGCCCTCTCCACGCGACCTGACTTGGTTCGCCAAGATTATCTCGATCAGCTCATGCTGCTGCAAGACCAATTGCCAGCCTTTCCGGCAGCCCAAGCCTTTGCCATCATTGAACGCCAACTCGATGCCCCGATTGAAGATTTGTTCCTCGAAATTTCGCCTCAGCCTGTTGCTGCAGCGAGTCTCGGGCAGGTTTACAAAGGACGGTTGTATAACGGTCAAGAAGTGGCCATCAAGGTACAACGTCCCCATTTACAGCAAAAGCTAACCCTAGACCTCTATATCATCCGACGGGTTGCTCAATGGTTGGGCCCATTACTGCCTATTAATCTAGGGCATGACATTACCCTCATCGTCGATGAATTCGGCACTAAGTTGTTCGAAGAAATTGACTATCACAACGAAGGCCTGAACGCAGAACGGTTTGCCAGAAACTTCAGCGACTCTCCCGACATTAAGGTTCCGCAAATCTTTTGGAAGTACAGTAGCGGCAAGGTCTTAACCCTAGAGTGGATTGACGGCTTTAAGTTGACGGCCACTCAATGCATGGTAGATGCCGACATCTCACCCGATCACTTGATCCGCGTGGGTGTAGAGTCAGGCTTGCGTCAGCTTCTAGAATTTGGCTTTTTCCATGCCGACCCGCATCCTGGAAATTTGTTTGCCATGCGGGATGGACGCATGGCTTATATCGACTTTGGCATGATGGATCAGCTGGACCAGACCACCAAAGAAACCTTGGTCGATGCCCTGGTTCATCTGATTAATCAAGACTATGGACGGTTAGCGGAAGACTTTGTCCGCTTAGGGTTTCTCACCCCCGATGCAGATATTCGGCCCATCATTCCGGCCTTGGAAGCCGTGTTTGGAGACATCGTCGGCGCAAGTGTGCGCGACTTTAACTTCAAAACCATCACGGATCGCTTCTCTGACCTGATGTTTGAGTATCCGTTTCGGATTCCCGCTAAGTTTGCCCTGATTATTCGCTCCTTGGTCACCCAAGAAGGTGTGGCTCTGTGTTTGAATCCCGAATTTAAGATCGTAGAAATTAGTTACCCCTACATTGCGAAGCGTCTTCTGACCGAAGAATCTCCCGCATTTCGTCGCCGCTTGATGGAAGTGTTGTTCAAAGACGGTCGCTTTCAGTGGGCGCGTCTTGAGAACATGATTGAGATTGCTCGCTCGGATTCCTCGTTCGACCTTGTGCCCACTGCTCAAATGGGTCTACAACTGCTCTTGTCAGAAGAGGGTCAATTCCTGCGGCGTCAAATTATTATGGCCCTAACAGAAGATGATCGCCTACACACCGAAGAAGTACAGCGACTGTGGGCACTGATTCAACCCGACCTTCAGCCCAGACGATTGGTCAATGCTGCGTTTGATGCCTTGGTCGATTTTTCTGGAGAGTGGGTAGCAAGCTGGGCGCCGTGGTCTCGTCCGTCGGGTGAATCTCGCTCGGCCCGTGGGCGCGAACCTGCAATGGCTACCAATTCTCAGTCCTAAGGCTGTCGAAAGTGGAAGTGCAGAAATTCTGTTAACTTTCTTAAAGTGATAAGATTCAGAGAAGTTTTGCAAGAAGTGCGCGTTCTATATGTTTTACGAACCTCCTTATTTTTTGCTGGTTGCGGGCTTATTGGCGGGTTTGGCTTCAGGTCGCGCCTTTGAAATGACGTTGCGCCAAGCAGTTAAAGAGTGGTCTCAGACCCGTTCAACCCGAACCTTGCAGCAGTTGCAAGGGTTTTCGCTCACGATTCCCTTTGTGGGCATTTGTTCGGGAGTGTGCGTTTTCTTGGCTTCTGGACTCACAATTTATGGCATCCCTAGCCAGTTTAGCTTTGCAGTGGCGCTGCCATTAACCATTGGGATTGCACTCCTAGTTTGGACTCAATTACAAAATTTATTGCAATTGCTGCAACAGGGCGGTTCTCAGGCCATTGATCTTGATGCGCTCTAAAGCCATTGCCGAGGCTTGGGTTTTATTCCACGCATGCAGTGTTCTTTAATCGATACCTTCATGAGTGGAGGGATGGTCTACGTCAGGGAATGACTCTTCCGTGGTCAGAAATGCCTTGAGTTGCATCCGCGGAATGTAGGGCCATCCACCCTCCGCTTCAATCTCTCGAAGTAAGGCATACAGCTCATGGCGATGAACGGGTAGCGCTGGCTGAAAGTGATTTTCGCGAATGCGGAAATGCAACGCTTCTAGAAGCCGCAAGATTTTAAGAAGCGCTGTCGGTTCTCCTTCGCAGCGTTCTACGAGTTGGTGAATGAGCGTGTTGACTTCATTGAGTTCTGCTTGAAGGTTGTGTTTGTCAGACATTGACGTTAGCACTTGCAAAAAACCCTATTCAGCATAGCCTAGACCGCTGCCTAGAAACGGCAGTTTTTGGCTTCTTTGTTGCAGTAAGTGGGTTTGTTGACGTCAACATTATTTGGATGGTTGGGGATTTACGGTTGTGGCAACTCTTTTAATTAGCGGTACAGATACAGGCGTGGGTAAAACAGTGGTAACCTCCGCATTGGCAGCTTATCTAACCCGCTACTGTTCCCATCGGCGTTTCGCAGTATTGAAACCAATTCAGTCTGGAACTGGCGATCGCGAGCATTATGTGCAGCATTTCAACCTGTCTCAAAGTCTGGAACAAATTAATCCGCTTTACTTTGAAACACCCATTGCCCCGCCCTTAGCTGCTGATGTAGAAGGTAGAAGTGTAGATTTGGGCGTAGCATGGCGCACCTTTGAGGCCCTACAGCGCGACTACGACGATGTTTTAGTGGAAGGGGTTGGTGGCTTAGGAACACCCATTACCCATGAGCTGACCGTGGCTGACTTGGCCCGAGATTGGCAGTTGCCCACAGTGCTGGTTGTCCCTGTGCGTCTCGGTGCCATTGGACAGGCGATCGCCCAAGTTGCATTGGCTCGTCAATCGCGGGTTCCACTGCGAGGGTTAGTGATTAGCTGTACCCAGCCTGATGCCTCCGAGTATCTAGAGCAATGGGCCTCCATTCCGTTACTAGAATCGTTCACTCGCTGCCCTGTGTTAGGGGTGATGCCCTACGGCAAAGAAGATTCAGACCTGTCAATTCTGGCTCAGATGGCAGCTCAGTGGGATATTCCGCAACTCTTGCCTTCCCTGACTTCAGGGAATCTGAGCTAGAAAACGGCGCAGGTAGAGCCTTGCCGTGACATAGAAAGGAAACTGGTAGTGTTCTAAACAAAGCCACCCCAAAATGGCACTGTGAGACATAAACACGAGAGCAGTCCACAGCGGTGGAATAAACGCACCACGCTGACTCGGCAGTGGGGGGAACGTATGATAAGCAAGCCATACTAACAAAGTAGGCGTTAGGACAAATACAACGCCTAACACCACAAGCAACCGTAGGGACTCTGCGCCAACGCTGCGCTCAAACGCCCATCGGCCACCTTGCCACCGCCATCGCAATGGTTGTGCATGATCCTCTAAGCGCAAGAGTTGTCGTGCAGGTTCTATCGTAAAAATATGTCGACAAAACGTACAAGAAAACGCATCTACCATAAATAGCCCCTCTAACTGGCCATAACGGCAGATCGGGCAGGGATAGCGCTCTTGGAAGTTTAGGGGTTCGCCGGAAGACAAGCGGGCTTGGGGGTGCTTGTTGAAGCGATCAGGAAAATGATGGGTCATAAGCCTTAGCCCAATCTAGTGAGCAAAAGAAGGCAGACAAGATAGCATTAGCATCAAAAAAGCAGCGCACTCTAGGCACAACTGCTGCTGCCTATTCTATTTAAGCAGTAGCTTAACAGCCTTTTCATGCGCTGCCTACCAACCGAAAAACGATTGTAGAACCTTGGGATAAACTATCGAACGATTAAAACAAAAGTGTTCTTAAACAGATGAATCGTAAAAGTCGAAAACGTTAGATACTAAGCAGCCCAACGGGCACTTTAAACGGATGTGATGAGATAGCGCAGATTCTAAGCAGATTCTACGTTCTCTGAAGATTGATCTGTCCCAATAGACTGTAACTCTACGAGTAAAGATTCAACCTGGGCCTTTAGGCGCATGAACTCTTCTTGGTGGCTTGTCTGATAATGCTGCCGAACCGTTTTTACCGTTCGCTCATCTGCTGGATCGATTAAGACAGCAGTAGCAGACGAGGATGGGGAAACTTTCATAAAATCACCACAACTTTGACTAGTCATTTATACTCACTTACACCTTAAGTTCTATATTGTAGACCTAAGTCGCTATCCGAATCGTTAAGAATGTAACATTTTCTAAAGAACTTATTGCTCTCCTGCGTCTTTTACGCAGGTGCCCTAGTGCGTTATGGCCCACAAATCCTAGAGTGTTGTGCTTTAGTGCCGTCGCGACTCGGGGTAAACTGAAGATCCTGACCTATAAGCTGCTTGTAGAGTGATTGTGACTTCCAGTGTATCGCCTAAAATTTCGCCTGTTCAGTATTGGCCTGGATTAATTGAGGCCTATCGGCAGTACTTGCCTGTTTCGGACAGTACGCCTATTGTCACGCTGCACGAAGGAAATACGCCGTTAATTCCGGCCCCGACTATTGCTGATCGCATTGGCCGTCAAGTGAAGGTCTACGTGAAGTATGACGGTCTGAACCCTACAGGTAGTTTTAAGGACAGAGGCATGACCTTGGCTGTGACCAAGGCCAAGGAAGCTGGCTCCAAGGCAGTGATTTGTGCGAGTACGGGTAATACCTCTGCGGCAGCGGCTGCCTATGCGCGGCGGGGTGGATTGAAGGCGTTTGTCATTATTCCCGATGGGTATGTTGCCCTAGGTAAGTTGGCTCAGGCGCTGCTGTACGGTGCTGAGGTGATCTCTATTCAGGGTAATTTCGACCATGCGCTGAATATCGTGAGAGAGATGGCCGACTCGTATCCCATTACGCTGGTCAATTCTGTCAATCCCTATCGATTGCAAGGGCAGAAAACAGCAGCTTTTGAAGTGGTAGATGCTTTAGGAGATGCACCAGATTGGCTGTGTATTCCGGTCGGTAATGCTGGAAATATCTCGGCCTATTGGATGGGCTTTTGCGAGTATCACCAAGCCAATCTCTGTCGTCGTCTGCCTCAGATGATGGGGTTTCAAGCGGCTGGAGCGGCACCGTTGGTGTCGGGCCAAACAGTGGATCATCCTGACACGCTGGCGACTGCT
>DATNQK010000637.1:0-3979 GCA_036704065.1 Stenomitos sp. | reverse complement strand
ATAAAGATTTGGGCCGGGTTAAAGTTATAGCGCAAAAACCCAAGGGCACCGCCTGCCAATGCAGCAGACAAAACCGCTGCCACAGGCTGGTTGAGGTACACATTCACCATCAGCATAATGACAGCTGCAATGCCTGCAATGCCTGCGGCCAAGCCATCTAAGCCATCCATAAAGTTCATGGCATTGGCCATCCCAACCAGCCACAGCACTGTGATCGGCAAGCTGAGCCAGTCCAGTTGCACCAATCCATAGAAAGGAATCGTAAAGAAATCAATACTGACTCCGGCATGCCAAGCGAGGACAGCCACCAGAACCTGCATCGCTAAGCGCAAGAGCGGCGATAGCGTAAACAGATCGTCAAGCAAGCCAATCAGGAAGAAGCAAAGTCCCCCTAAGGTTACGCCAAACAGCTCATAGGCGGAGGTCGTAGGCAGTTCGCTAAAGCCCCCCGAAATCCAAATAATGAGCCAAGCGCTCACATTACCGATAAAGATGGAAACGCCCCCCAATCTCACCATCGGTTTCTTGTGCACCTTACGCGGATCAGGCAGATCAACGTAACCACTCATCAAACCTAGTTTCTTGACAAGCGGGGTGCTCCAGAGCACGACTAACGCGGATACTAAAAATGCAACCAGATGGTAAGGCATCTGAGATGAACTCATTGAGAATAATTAGCTCATGCAGAGTCTACACTAGACCCTTACTCCTGTCACATCCTAAAGGATAGATTTTAGAGGGATAAAGCGGCGTTTGGCTGCTTAAGGCTTCCAATTCTCGTTAAAGATGGACATCCCTGGAAAAAGAGTCGGATTGCGGTTTGCATTGAGTCGTTTTTGCAATTCTTCTAGCCAGAGGTTGGTGCGGGGGATATTGTCTACAAGCTGATAAGGCAGCAGACGACGCTCCAAGACAAAAGCAGCAGTGGTTCCAGCCGCTGCCCCAGCCGACCATTCAAATCCATGCACGCGATAGGAGGCGGCACTAATGTGACTCGTCGCAATATTTTTGCCCGTGACGATTAAGTTATCGATACGGGGCGGAATCATGGCTCGTAAGGGAATTTGATAGGGGTAGGTCTGCGATGCTCCTTGTCGCTCGCCGATACGTTCTATGTTCCCTGGCTTTTCGGGCGGATGGTCGGCCATACAGGGATGGAAGTCGATTGGGTAGTGGCCAATACCAACGCTATCCGGATACAGTCGGGCGCGCGATCGCAATTTGACCTGCTCCAGTGGTAGCGCATCAGTCATCACATCCAAGGCCTTAAGCCCCGCCATGGACGTAATCAGACTGCGGTAGTCCTCCGACGACAATGCCTCACGGTAATAAGGGAGTCGATAATCTTTGCGCGAGACATCCGTTTCGCTAATGCTAAATCCTTGGGGATAGGCGTAGCTGTAGCGTCCAATCAAGCGTCGCCCTTCGCGGATGTAAGGGAACTTGGAGAGACCATGAGCCGTTCCCATCGGACTATCAAGCCCTTGTAGGTAGCGCAAATTAGGCCAAGGCTGCTTCACATTCGGCCCCAATTTGGAATCGGTCGTGCCTGCATGCAGCCAGTAAAAATAGCCTAAGGCTAATTCTTCAGCACCTTTGAGGCTACTGACACGGAGACCACCTTTCCAGCCGTTTGGCTCCAGTTGTCCTTGCTCAACCAATTGTTGACGCGTATAGATCAGATTATCGATGGCAGTACCAGGGCCGTAATCGTTGCCGCCGCCCCAATTCTGCATCGAGATATCACCAAAGGAGACGTCTGTATCCCTGGATTGAGGGTTTGTACTGAAAATGCGCCGATAGGTGAACACCCGTGCTGGTGCTTGGGCATAGCGGTCTGCATCGTAACTGTAAAACGGCTCATATTGAGGGTAAAACGACGGCTGGGTTGCAGATTGTGGCAGGGCTGTCGCTTCCATCGCAAAGGTATAGGTAATGGCCTGGGTGCAGTACGGATAGGCCTCTTTGCTGGAACTAGACGGTTCGCGGTAGGATTGCGGGTCGATGCCCACACGATAGGGCAGATCGGCCAATGCCAGCATTTCGCCTGTTTCTGTGGCCTCTAGCACAATCCATTGTCCATCGGCAGGCGGCATGAACGTCAGGACTGTTTTGCGCAGCTCAGGCGAGTCGGTTGGCGAATAAAAATCGTCCCATTGTTGCGACAGAAACCGTGAGTTGAGGGGTAATGCCCCTGGCGCAGCTTGGTGCTGAATTCCTTGTACTTGGCGTATTTGCTGCCCTGTGCCCACCGTCTCAATTTGCAGCGCTTTCACGACTGTATTGGGGAAAAAGAGGAGCTTACCTTTCCCTTGCTTTTCCGCCTTGAGCAGCAAATTCATCAAGAGGTCATGGCCCATCCGTGGCAGAAAGCAGACCTCACTCACCCAGCAATTGCCTGGCTTAGGCTGTCGGATTTTGGCAATCAGGGCTTGGCGAAATTCGAGATACCCACGCGGAAAAAAAGACTGCGATCGCTGCGAAACAGTCTCGTCTAATGCCGATGTCCCTTGAGAAGAAATTTGACCGCCCACCCAGTCGGTCAGCTCCGTCAAACAAACGGTTTGCCCAGCCTGCAAGGCTTCATAGGCAGCAGCAACGCCTGATAACCCACCCCCTATCACTAAAACAGGACAAAGGGCAGATTGGGAGGAATTAGCGTGGGCCGCAGGGGAAACAATCGGGGCAACAATCGCACTGCCTACGATGCTGGCGATCACCACAATACCCGAAAAGGATTGAACCGCCCGAGAAGGGACAAAATTAATCAACCTGAGCCTCATAGTTTCCCAAATGCAACAGACGGGCAACCACAGGAGACGGCACCTGAGCACGGCGTGTCGCAAAGGGGAGGGGCTCTCCGCGTCTCAAACCACGCACGACGTTCTGCACTTTATAGCTTAAAGGAGCCTTGTAGCCAATTTCGCCATTGCGATTGGCAACCAATAGTCCTCTGACAATGGCATTGGCCAACACCCGAGGCATCCCTACGCTAGAAGAACTTGGCAAAGGAGATGAATACGCAGGTAGGGTCGCTAACGAACTGGGTTCACGCTTGAGATGACCCAAACTCAGCAGGCGTTCCACCGTGACCAAAGGCACACCCGCACGGGAACTGGCAGAACTCAGCAAGGCACCTCGTCGCAGACCTCGCACGACATCTTGCACTTGTAAACTCAGAGGGGAATAGTAAGCAATCTCACCTGTACGGTTGGCCACCGCAAGACCCCGAATCAGTGCATTTGCCAAGTCAAAAGAGGGTTCGATCTGAGGCGCTTGAGCCACCGTGTGGACAAAGCCAGTGGAAGCATGAACTGTGCGATCGCAGGGCACCAGGCTACGCTCTAAAGGAATCATCGGCAATTCTGCAAGAATGCCAGACGTAAGCACAGCCGCCTGGGCAGACGACGCAACACCCAAGCTCAAAGTAGTCAGAACAATAACAGAGCTAACGTTGTTCATAGAGCATTTCAAATCCTTCTCGAACGTCGTTAAAAGCAGCAACCTTGGGGACAGGCCAGACCCACTGAAAGCTGCGATTCTAGCGACTACTTCGCAAGGTCAAGCGCACAATCGAATACATTCGCTTTCAAGTTCTAGCCGTTTGCGTCTGTTATACGACAAAAAAACGGCATTGTGTGGATTGGAATGGTGTGAATTTTAGCATTGGTTGCGATGAAACCCGATCTCCTAGCGGTTTATTGGAACACAAATTTTGCCATCAGGTGTTATCACGGAGCCAGCCATTGCGGCACCCACACTAACGCGCGTCTCTTAGCCCTGTCCAACCAATGACAATAAAGCCCAGTGCAATCAGAAAACTACGAACTTCAGCTCGCCAGCGCACTAAGCTTACTTCTTTCCCCACTTGATCCAGCGCCTGTTGCTTTTGCTTTTTCATCTCCTCAAGCTGTTGGTTTGCTTTCTTGTCAAACGCTTGCGGATCTTTTTTTAATTCTTGGAGCAGTGCCAGTCTATC
>DATNQK010000636.1:0-4436 GCA_036704065.1 Stenomitos sp. | reverse complement strand
ACCATCCGCTTTTTAATTGCCATTTTGAGTGCAGCCCCCTCAATTGTAGTGGGGGTCTTTGCCTTTGGCTTGCTCGTCACACCGCTCAACGGATTTTCGGCCCTCGCAGGCGGGTTTGCCCTCAGCATTATCATGTTGCCTATCGTGGCCCTTGCCACAGAAGAAGCACTCAAACTAGTGCCCAATTCACAACGATTGGCGTCTGCTGCCTTAGGAGCAGGCCATGCACGTACAACCTTGCGGATCGTTTTGGCTCGTGCCTTGCCTGGCGTGATGACGACGGCCCTATTAGCGATCGCCAGGGCTGCGGGGGAAACAGCGCCTCTCATTTTTACTGCCCTCTTCAGCCAGAACTGGCTCAAAAGCCTTCTAGGGCCAAGTGCTTCTCTTTCAGTGCTGATTTATAACTATGCCAACTCACCGTTTGTTGAACAAAACAACCTAGCGTGGTCTGCCTCTTTAATCTTGGTAGGAATTGTTTTGTTGACCAACATCCTATCGAGATTGGCTACACGAAAATTTTGAGTTGCCCTTGTTCCCTGCCGATTAAAATGTTTTCCCATTACCGTTATGTTTGCTCCCTCAAATCCACCTCCCTCAAGTGTCCAATCCCCTGCCTTTGCAAGGGATGCTGTGTCTACACCAAGCCAAACTGAGGTCATGTTGCGAGCAAGAAACCTGAGTTGTTTCTATGGACACCGCAAAGTACTAGAAAACGTTTATCTCGAAATTTATCAGGGAAAGGTAACGGCCATTATTGGCCCCTCGGGGTGTGGCAAATCTACTTTCTTAAAAACTTTAAATCGGATTGGTGAGCTAGAAGGCAATCTCCGGATTCAAGGAAAGGTCGAATTTTTACAGCAAGATATTTATGGCCATCGGGTTGATTTAAATCGGTTGCGTCGCCAAATCGGCATGATTTTTCAGCAGCCCAATCCCTTTGCAATGAGTATTTTTGATAACGTTGCTTACGGAATCCGGACCTTTAGCCGTCCTCAACGCAGTGAACTCGAAACGATGGTTGAGTCAGCATTGCAGCAGGCTGCATTATGGGATGAGGTAAAAGATAATCTACATCAATCGGGCTTAGAACTATCGGGAGGACAGCAGCAGCGGCTCTGTATTGCCCGTGCATTGGCCGTGAAGCCAAAAGTATTGCTGATGGACGAACCCTGCTCTGCACTTGACCCAATTGCAACGATAAAAATTGAGGCTCTAATTCATGACCTTCAAGATAAGCTCACCGTTGTGATTGTGACCCATAACATGCAGCAAGCTGGTCGAGTATCGCAATATACAGCCTTCTTTAGTACTGATGAATACCGCATTGGTCGCCTTGTAGAATTTGGCTCGACCGAGCAACTATTTATGGCTGCTTCTCACCCAGATACTCGGGACTATGTGGCCGGTAAATTTGGCTAGAGAAAAAATTACCATTCATTAAAGTTTCCTTAACCTCATAAATCTATTCCGTCCAGTAGTTTAGAAACATCGCCCCTTCTTGTTTTGACCCTTGCCGCAGCAAATATGTCTAAAATTTTCGATTTAGTAATGGTAGGTGGCCCAGTCATGGTGCCTCTTTTAGGTTTCTCAGTTGTAACCTTGGCCACTGCCTTGGAACGAACTTGGTTTTGGATTCGCCTCATTAGCCATGAGAAGCAGATTGTGAAAGATGTGCTCAAGGCGGCTAGCCATAGTTTAGATGAAGCGGCCACCATCGCGAGCTATGCTAATGCGCAACCGATTGGCAGGTTTTTGTTAGCTCCACTGCGACTCTACCAACCGACACCAGAAACCTTCCATTTGGCACTCGAAGCATCTGCCGATAAAGAATTTGTCAGGATGCGAAAAGGGGACAAGTTGTTTGAAACCGTTGTGACAATTTCGCCCTTGTTAGGGTTGTTGGGTACAGTAAGCGGTTTAATTCGCACTTTTGGTAGTTTGACAATTGGTGGCGCTGGCGGAGCAACAACCCAACAAGCCACTAATGCGGCGGCAGGGATTGGGGAATCTCTCGTTTCTACTGCCATGGGTATGATTGTGGCCATTCTAGCTTTAGTATTTTTGCGCACGTTTATTTCGCTCCAATCGCAACAGATGGACTACTTTACGGAAGTCGGCAATGAATTGGAGCTAATTTATCGCCAAGTTTGGTGCGATTCTCACTCCTTACATCGAGGGAAAATGTTTTTGGAGAACCATCCGGTGGATCCAAAGATGGCTATGACTTCTACAGATATTCACTAACAAGGCAGAGATTCCTATGCGACTTGGACGGCATCACACCCCACTGCCTACGGAAATAAACTTAACCCCGATGATGGACGTATCGCTGACCGTTCTAACGTTCTTCATTATCATTTCCATGACTCTATCGACGGGCCAAAATGTGTTAGGTGTGAATTTGCCCCAAACAAATGATGGTACAACTCAAACTGATACGGAGAAGATGCCTGACCCGTTGACGATTGGGCTAAATCAGAAAGGTGAGGTGGTGATTCAAGAGAAGCCCGTGAGTCCTACACAATTGCAGGGGCAGCTGACGGAGTACTTCAAAAAATCTGGTGATAAGGGTCTGGTTGTTTTGCAAGCTGACCGTACCCTTGCCTATGAGAAGATTACAAAAGTGTTGGGACAGGTGCGAGCCATTGGCGGTGATCGCGTTGCTCTAGCTGTAGATTCAGGTCAGTAGCATTGCCTACCCAGTGTTTTGACTATGTCTCTGGTTAATGTTCGCTCAGTGCAAATTGTAGCCTTTGTTAACCTAAACTTGAGAGTTACCACTCCAATTCTTCTTCAGAACCGGACTTGACGAAGGGTAGGCAGCCATCCAAACACCCTTAGAAACTGACATATCAAGGGAAGCAGGTGTACAGGTCGTTGTTGAATAAAAAATAGTCACGAGTGGGAAAGCGTCATGATAGGTTTGAATTGCCAAACCCAAACCAGAACTGATGAAATAGCAATACCGCATTCGTAACTGGTCTGAGTATAACGCCACCCTTCGACAACGATGTAGCTTGACTTTCTGAGTAAGTCAACACGCCATAGATCATTAGCTCAACAATGCTCCTTCTGACATATTGGAATTTAGAGGCTGTTTGAAAAGTAGAGAATTACGCTAATCGCCTTACCATAATCCGAATCATTGCCAGATAGATAAATGTCTCGGAAGTTTCTGGAAGTCGTTCGTAGTCCCTTACCAGTCGGCGACAGTGCATGAACCAACCGAAAGTCCGTTCTACAACCCACCGCTTTTTGAGTAAGACAAATCCTTTGGTCTGCTCGAGGCGCAGCACCACTCGTACCAGTCAACGACAAACCGTAATCACCCAATCCATCAAAGGAAATCCATCAAATCCTCCATCGACCCAAATCGTATGTAAGCGAAACACAGCTTTACCTTTTTGCTTGACGCGTTGGAGGACTTGTTTAGCCCCTTCGCGCTCTGGCGTACTTGCGGCAGTGACCCATACTCGTAACACCAGCCCCAGAGTGTCTACCGTTGCGAATCGCTTGCGGCCCTTAATCTGCTTTGCTCCATCGAAGCCCACGGACTCCTGCACTCCTGCTGCACTTTTGACACTTTGACTATCGACGACCGCTTCGGACGGGCTAGGATGCCGTCCTTGGTCGATTCTCGTCCATAGGTACAAACGCTCGTGGATGTGCAGCCAAGTTTCATCTTTGCGCCAGTTGCGGAAATAGGTGTATACCGTTTGCCAGGGGGGAAAGTCTCCTGGTAATGACCGCCAACGCACCCCTTCAACCAAGACATAGAAAATAGCGTTGAGAACTTCCCACAAGTCTACTTCTCGGGGTCTGCCACCTGGTTTTGGCGCAGGTAGTAGGTCTCTCAAGAGGTCATATTGGTCAAGGCTTAGGTTGCTAGGATATGATTTACTCATGTCGCTCTTTCGGTGCTGTAGTTGTTATGTACTTACAGCGTATAGCCGGAGAGCTTTTTTATGACTGTTCAAGCTTTTCAAACAGCCTCTTAGACTAAATGGAAGCATTTCCAGCAAGAAGTATCTCGATAATCAATACTATCGAGGTTGATTGAAACCTGAGTGTTTGAAGGAGTTAGGCAGCTGATTTAGCCACATTAGAAGGCTTAGAGTTGGTCTTTTTGACAATCGGAAAACGGAGCATCTTGAAGGGCTTCATACAGACTCGGCCATGCTCAGCGAAACACTGGGCTCAGAGACAGTTCCACAATGGATGCAATCTTGTAGCTTGTCAGCACGGCATCCATCAAATCGAATAAGGCTGCTCTACCGTTTCCTAAGATTGTGTAAGGGACTTTCAAAGAAAAAACCATGCCAGCTTAACGGTATAAAATCAGAGTCATCCGAGTATGGGTGATCAAAGATTGGAATTAACAGAGAGCCTGAAAACATTACTAAAAGAGACCGCCCAAACCCTCAAAGGTCATG
>DATNQK010000635.1:0-1704 GCA_036704065.1 Stenomitos sp. | reverse complement strand
ATCATTGTTTGAGCGTAAGTCGGTTTTCCTTCAAGTTTTGGAAGCCGTTTACGTGCGCGATAAAGCGTGTGCGGCAATACAGCCTAATGTTGCGTTCTATTCATTGTTTGAGCGAAGCCTGGTAGGCAACAATTCTGCGAGTAGCGCAGAACTGGGCTCCCGTCGGGGCCGCCAATGGTAAAAAATGGCGGTTTGTCTTAGCAGAGATGCTGAGGCATAAAAAAACACTCTGACCAAAGAGTTATAGTAAGGTACAAAACTTGCAATGAGATCGCTCCTGGTGACGCAGGGGCGATTTCGTTTAATTTACTATGAATTGGCACGGGGGTCAAGCAAATTGTGAATGAAATCGCTAAAATTTCTTTATATTAGAAATAGGAACTTGGGCCATCGAAATATTTGCAAGGCCGCGCGTAAAGTGGTTAGCCCCAATCATTATTCCGTTTCGGTGCCGGACATGAGATGAAATTTGGAAGATTCTTGTGCCAGACTTTGCACCCAAGTTCCTTTTTCGACCGCTTCGCCAATATGTATCATGGCTCAACCTTCAAGAAGGTCTCAACAACCAATGGGTCAAAGTGTTTACCGGCTTGTTCTTGAAGATAAGCCAGCACCTTTTCTCTCGGCCAGGCACGCCGATAAGGACGGTCAACGATCAGCGCATCGAAAACATCAATTACTGCAAAAACCCGTGCCGCTAATGGAATGGTTTCGCCTTTTAGCCCATGTGGATAACCGCTACCATCCCACTTCTCATGATGGTAGCATGGAATATCCAGAGCTGGTTGCAAATATTTGATTGGGCTGAGCATTTGGAAGGCATAAACCGGGTGCTGGCGCATGATCTTCCACTCATCATCTGTAAGTGGCCCTGGCTTCAGCAGGATTCCATCTGGGACACCCATCTTGCCAATGTCATGCAGCAAGGCTCCGCGCCGCAAATTTAATTTATCATTCTCATTCATCCCCATTTTATCCGCCAATCTTAAAGCCATTTCTGTTACCCGCAGGGTATGGCCCTCTGTCTCTTTATCGCGCAAATCCATTGCACGCGACCAACCTTCAATGGTGGCGTCATAGGCCAGGCGGAGCTCAGTATTGGAGCGCTGCAGATTCTCAAAAAGGGATGCGTTTTCAATTGCGATGGCTGTCTGGGTTGCCAGGGTCTCGAAATAAGCCAGCCAATCTGGCCCAGGTTCAAATGGCTCACGCTGGAAAACTTCCAAGACACCCTTGACCTGTCCTTTGACAATTAGCGGAGTGACAAAATGAGACACAAACCCTTCGGCAGTGGTTAACGCGGAGAAGCCCAAATCAGCTGGACTTTGGGTAAGGTCGGGGCAAATCACCGTGCGATATTCCAGCGCAGCTTGCCCGGCATGGCCGCTGCCCAGTTTCAAACGTGCTTGCTCAATAGCGCTTGTTCGGAACCCAACCCCGGCTGCGTATTCTAATATCTGGGTGGAAGGTGTCAGTAGCAAAATGCTTGCTGCATCTATTTCAAGCTCGTTCTTCACGTTATCCAGGATTACTTCCAGGGTGGTGTCCAGATCAAAATCGGCGGTAATCGCGATATCGATTTGATGCAAGGCCATCAAGTGATGTAACTGGGTTTCGGTTTGTCCATATAAAGTTACGCGGTACAGAGCATTCGCAGCAATATCCGCAATGGCAGTAAACAGGCGCAAATCTTGCTCAAGGAAT
>DATNQK010000634.1:0-2458 GCA_036704065.1 Stenomitos sp. | reverse complement strand
TCGCCGTGCGTTTTGAGTACGAATGGCATGATGATTCAGGCTTCTGGTATCGTGCCTATGGCAATGAAAATTGGGAGTTTGCTGAAAATGGGCTGATGATGCGGCGGTTTGCCAGTATCAATGATGTTCCCATTCAAGAATCCGAGCGAAAATTCCGCTGGGAGCGTCTGGCATGAAAACCGCAAACACTGAACGGTTATCGAAACAGCAAATTCTGACTGAACTGCAATCCTTTGGATTAAATCTCACTGATACCCTTGGAGCACCTGGACGTAAAGGGGGTGCAGGCCCTTCCGATCACAAGGCAGTAACGCTGGATGGAACAACAGTGATGGTGCCGATCTACACCAATACTGCGGCGAGATCACCCTATTCTGTCACTATTGAACCAGATACAAATCGTGGGATGTTATTCTGCGAAGACCAAGCCCTCACCCCAATTCACTTTCCTCAAACTCCCCAGTTCTATAACCTCACAACCGCTGATGGCATTCCCTACTGGAAAATTGCGCTGCTTCATAGTCGAGATGTGTTAGCAACTACGGTCTTACAAACCTGCAAACGTTACCGCAATCCGGCAACAGTCTGCCAGTTTTGTGCCATTGAAAAATCCTTAGAAGCAGACCGCACAATTGCCCGCAAATCTCCAGAACACCTTTCAGAAGTGGCAGAAACTGCTGTTCGCTTAGATGGTGTGAAACATTTTGTGATGACGACGGGTACTCCCCATACCAGTGATCGCGGTGCCGCTTATCTTGCGGAATGCGCCCGTGCGGTTAAAGCACGCGTGGATTTACCCATCCAAGCACAGTGCGAACCCCCAGATGATTTTGCTTGGTTTCAGCGCCTCAAAGATGCGGGTGTGGATAGCTTGGGAATGCACTTGGAAGCAATCACCCCAGAAGTACGAGCCAAAATCATGCCTGGTAAGGCTGAAGTTCCTCTGGAGTATTATTTCCAGGCATTTGAGGCAGCAGTGCAAATATTTGGTTGGGGACAAGTGAGCACTTACTTGCTCGTGGGTTTAGGCGATAGTCTCGAAGCCCTGGTTGCAGGTTGTGATCGCTTAATTCAATTGGGTGTTTATCCTTTTGTGGTCCCCTTTGTCCCCATTACGGGAACACCTCTTGAGAATCATGCTGCACCCAAGAGTGAGTTTATGTACAAGGTTTATGAACAAGTGGGAGGATTACTTCAGCAAGCAAGGATGTCTTCTACAAATATGAAAGCAGGTTGTGCCAAATGTGGAGCCTGTTCTGCGATCGCTAATTTTGAAACTTGAACCTTGACAAGCTCTATGAAAATTGGGCAGGATACTTCCTCAACTTATTTATTCAAACTCGCTAAGACTCATGCAGAAATTGCGGCTTATTTTGAACTTCGACGGCAGATTTTTGTAGAGGAACAACAAGTTTTTGAACATAGTGACATCGATGCGTTGGACAGCATTTCATATCCAATCATTGCTGTGCAATCAAATGCCTCGTGCTTAGATGTACTAGGTGTTGTACGGATCTATGAGGCAGAACCACGCCTCTGGTTTGGAGGAAGATTGGGAACACACCCTGAACATCGCAAAGCATTACAGGTGGGTAAGGGGTTAATCTACAAAGCAGTGACCACCGCCAATACGTGGGGCTGCGATCGTTTTTTAGCAACTGTACAGCTCCAAAATGTTCGCTTCTTTCAGCGTCTGCACTGGCACTCTCTTCAGGAGGTTGTCATTCAAGAGATACCCCATCATTTAATGGAAGCGGATTTAAGTTATTACCCTGCAGGAACTTCAAGTAGGCCCAAGCAACTAATCCGTGATGTGACCCCAGAAATTCAAATTATGAGCTATAGCAGTCGAGAAGGTAGTTAAGACATAATCTAGAGTGTATCCACTACTCAATATTCCTGTCATGCCCTAGAACGTCAATCTGTGAGCGATGCTTGCGAACATGCGACGGAAGAAGAACTCCAGATGCTTGATCGAATTTTGGAGAAATCCCATCACATTAAGGAAAGTAAGCTTACGGCCCTAACGACTTTTCAAAGGCTCGACCTTGATGATCAGTTTCATTGGTTGATTACTCAAAGCTCGCGGAATCTTTGGCTGGCTTCGTTTTTAGATCGGGTGTTCGATAAGATGTAACTCTTGCGAATTCCAACAACACAATGTAATCCCGATGTACTGGAAATTTGTATGGAACATCGCAAACTCTACGAGGCGATCGCCAATCGAAATGCCACGGTTGCCGTTGAGATGATTCAAGCCCATTTGAGCGCAAGCCAAGAACGCGTCGTGCAGGAATTTCAGCAATTTTAGCGTCATGCCAATTAAATCGATCAGTGGTTAGAGGCAGAGAAGGTTGGTTATGCCAGAAGCGCACGCGCGGCTTGGTTGGTTTGCGAAACGAGTTGTGCCAAATCCACCGTCATTAATTGACCGCGATCAACGACTTTTTTTCCATTA
>DATNQK010000633.1:0-20092 GCA_036704065.1 Stenomitos sp. | reverse complement strand
CGGCCAAGGTACCATCTACATCAAAAATTAAAGCTTTTAGCATTCTGCCCCGTTATCCGCACGACTCAACACTTACAATACCTGACCACTGCACCTGCTTTAAGCCATCGCGACGGTACGAAAAAAACCGTTCCGGTTCTTGATAAGTACAATGGGGTGCGATCGCAACCTGTTCAGGACGTAATCCCAATTGCTGAAGCTGCAAAGCATTCACCTGGCGCACATCCAAACGAACCCGTCCTTCCTCTTCATCGGGCAAGATAGGTGAGTGCGGAAGGCCCATCACCGTTTGCAAATCTGAGAGATCCGGTCTCTCAGATTGAGATGCACCCAGTTCCTCTGCAAGACTCTGTACCACCTGCTCTGCCACCTCTAGAGAGACTTGGTAAACCGTCCCGTTAATAGCTGGCCCCATAGCAACACGCAAATCTTCAATCCGGCTGCCTTGCGCCTGCATTTGCGAAACCGCAACAGAGGTAATTTTAGCCGAGGTTCCCCGCCAGCCAGCATGAACCGCCGCAACATTTCCGGTTCGTTCATCAGCAATCAAGAGAGGAGTACAGTCAGCAGAACAGACCCACATTGCCTCCTGGGGCTGTGTGCTTAATACACCATCCGCATCTGGAAAAGTTGGAGCGCTCTTAGAATCCTGTTGCTGCTCAATCGGTGCTTGCAGGTGCTCTAGTACCTCAACCGAAGTTAACACCCGATTGCCATGAACCTGCTTTACCCGAAAAACCTTCGCCGCAGGATGAATTGAACTGGTCAGCAGTTCGGGCGGTTGCGGCCAGGATAGGCGCGTAAAAAAACCATGCGGCCACCGATCTAAAAGACTACAAGTAAGATAAGGAATTTCCTGCCGAATTTGCCAAGACCAAGTGTGCATTGCAAACAACTAACGAGCAACTCTAACAACATTCAACCGCGAAGACTCTTGCCCATACTAACTTGTTTGCTGTCGCCTAGCTGTTTTAGCCTGTCTGAGGCTCGTTAATGAATCAACAAAGTTGAAAACTGCCCTCAATGCTGAGCAACGTTCTGTTGCAAAAACCGAGCCCCTGTCGAGCCATTGATCGGGTTCTACCTATCCTTAGGATTCATTGTTGCGCTCTGGTGATCTGTAGCAGTGGCCACCCTCTATTTAGGGGCTTCTCCTCAAGACCTTATGCTTCAGACGCTAGTCAGCCAAAAAAATTTCGTCTGTGACCTAGATCACAGCCATACCCTTTCCAGCTCACAGATATTACAAATGTAGTCCTAGATAATGCTTGCATCAGGGGGGACCGAAGCCTTCTCGAGGACATACCCAGTTTGAGATTCTCAAGATCTCAAACCTTGGGGGTCGTAAGAGAAAGACTTTGTCGTAAAAGGGCTGCCCAGGCTGTAGTACAGCCAGTATTCATAGAGTAGTCCTTGAAATTAAATACAGAAAATTTCTCTGTATTTGAAGCGGGACACAACCATCTGATCCTCCAGGAAGCTAACTTTGCGGGCACTACTTCAATGTCTCACTTACCGACAAAGACGATATTAGGTTCCCCAATCACGGCAATGCCTTTCAAGCAGCAAATTGCAGTGATCATGAATTGGGCAAAAGAGCGTCAACCTCGATTTGTATGTGTGGCGAATGTTCACATGCTAGTAGAGGCTCGGCTGAAGAAAGAGTTCTCTGAAGTGCTCAAACAAGCAGACTTGGTCACGCCAGATGGAATGCCACTGGTATGGATGTTGAAATGTCTAGGATCACTCCGGCAAAACCGTGTTGCAGGAATGGAACTATTCGAAAATTTATGCAAAAACGCAGAGGCGTCTGAAATTCCCATTTTTCTGCTGGGTTCGCAGAAAGAAATTCTAGAGCGTATGACCAACCGCCTGAAGGAAAACTATCCTAACCTTCAACTTGCAGGAACGGCTCCGCTTCCTTTTCGTCCGCTGTCACCCAGCGAAAGAGCAGATGTTCTTGAGTCTATTCGCAAGAGTGGTGCTGGTTTAGTTTTTGTGTCTTTAGGGTGTCCTAAACAAGAAAATTGGATGAGTCAGAATAGTGCTCAGGTGCCTGCTGTCATGCTTGGACTGGGTGGTGTTTTTCCTGTTTACGCAGGAATTCATCGGTGGGCACCACGCTGGATTAGAGAGTCTGGACTGGAGTGGATTTATCGCTTAATTCAAGATCCAAAACGGCTTTGGAAACGATATTTAACAACTAATTCTGTTTTTTTAGTTTTAGCTATGTTGCAATTAATCGGCTATTTTTTCCAACCGTTGTTTCCGAAGCGACAAAATTTAGAAGTACAACCTTTTCCCGAACACAACCCCTAATCACTTCATCGACAAAAAAGACTCCATTAATCAATCTCTGATTAATGGAGTCTACAATTATTTCCTAAGCGTAGGTATAGCAACTAAAGTCCTAATAAAATAAGCAAAATCAGACTTTAAGCGTTGCACCCAAAAATTGATTTTATAAAATAATCTGCTGCAAACAGAAAATTTCTTTGCTTATTCGGCGATATCTATCCAAATACTGCCGTCCTCAACTTTGGTTGGAAAGGTAGGAAGCTGTTTTTCTTGAGATATCATACCGAGTACTTTTCCAACCCCTGGAGGAAAGGGAATCCATTTTGTGGGAGATCCCGACTTGAGGTCAAATTCGCTGCGGTGTACAGGACAAACAATCCTACAGTTGTCGAGAACCTTGCCGTTTTTCATGGGCACTTTCATGTGGGGACAACGGCTATCCACAGCATAGATCTCCCCTGCTTGATTTAGGAGTAGGACCTTTTGCTTGCCGACTTTTACGACTTCCCGCGTACCGGGAGTTAACGTTGCCGCTGTACATACTTTAGTCCAACCCATGCTGTCTCCTCATTTACTGACTTTTTTTATTGGACGATATATTGGTAGCCAGGGTCTAGTTTGGCTGCATATCTTTACAGAGTTCAATGGTAATTGGATCGATTGAAGGGCACAAGCATGGATCGTTCAATTGAGTTCCACGAGGTTTCTTACCGTTTAGGACAGCATGACTTGGTTAAACAGTTGAGCCTCCAGGTACAGTCGGGCGATACGCTCATGTTGCTGGGTCGCAGTGGATGCGGCAAAACCACCATCCTGAAACTGATTAATGGTTTACTCAAGCCCACATCGGGGCAGGTCTGTGTGGGCGGACAATCGACGGCGCAATGGGATTTGATCCACTTGAGACGACAAATTGGATATGTGATCCAGGAGGTTGGTTTATTTCCGCACTTCACGGTGACGCAAAATGTAGGACTTGTCCCATCGCTGTTGGGTTGGACGCCGGGACAAATTCAATCGCGGGTGTATGAGTTGTTAGAGTTGGTGGGATTACCGCCTGCTCAATTTGCTAAACGTTATCCACACCAACTTTCGGGCGGCCAGCGTCAACGGATTGGGGTTGCACGTGCGTTGGCAGCAGATCCACCTTTTTTATTGATGGATGAACCGTTTGGGGCGCTGGATTCTATTTCTAGGGTTGATCTACAGCAAGAGTTTCTGCGGATTCAGCAGTATTTAGGCAAAACGATTGTGTTCGTGACCCATGATGTGCAAGAGGCGCTGCTATTGGGGACAAAAATTGGCTTAGTTCAGGCTGGCAAACTCCTGAGTTTCACTTCGCCCCAGGAATTCTTGGCTTCTCCTTCGCCTGAGATTCAAGCTTTTTTGCAAGGGTTTCATCAAGTTGCCCAGGTGTATCGCAGGCTAGGGCAGGATCGATCTGGTGATGAATAACTTCTGGAATAGCTATGGCGCAGAAATTCTGCAACGGACGGGAGAGCACTTACTGTTAGTGGTGATCTCGACGGGTGTGGCGGTTCTCATCGGTTTACCTCTAGGAATTGCGATCGCCCGCAAACCACGCCTAAGCCCTTGGCTACTAGGCTTTACCAACATCGTCCAGACTATTCCCAGTCTTGCCCTGTTCGGGTTGCTGATTCCTCTGCCTCTTTTGGGAGGTATTGGGACGCGAACGGCCACAATCGCCCTAATCTTGTATGCCTTGCTCCCTATTGTGCGTAACACCTACTTGGGCATTACAGGGGTCGATACAGCCGTTATAGAAGCAGCGCTCGGCATGGGGATGACCAGTTGGCAAAGGCTGGTTCGCGTGGAACTGCCGTTGGCACTGAGTGCCATCTTGGCAGGGATTCGCACTGCTACAGTGATCGGCGTGGGGGTTGCAACCATCGCTGCGGCGATTGGTGCAGGTGGACTAGGCGTATTTATTTTCCGAGGCGTCGCGGTAGTGGATCATGGGTTAATTCTGGCTGGAGCAGTGCCAGCGGCGGGAATGGCGATCGCCCTTGATGCTGCCTTAGCCTGGTTAGAGCATCGCTTACACATTAGGTCGTAGTTATGACAAACCGCTTCAAAGGATTTTGCTGGGTTGCAATATTGGGGTTGGCCTTACTGACCAGTTGCAGCGCCACCCCATCCAAGCGCATTGTCATTGGCTCTAAGAACTTTACAGAACAGCTGATTTTAGCTGAACTCATTGCCCAGCATATCGAGGCCACAACGGAGCTTAAAGTGGAACGTCGCCTCAATTTAGGGGGCACCTTTGTCTGCCATCAAGGCATTGTCTCTGGCGAACTCGACCTCTACCCTGAATATACCGGAACAGCCTACAGCGCCATTCTGAAGTTGCCGCCCCAAACCAATGCGCAACAGGTCTACGCGCAAACACAACAGGCCTATCGCCAACGCTTTAAATTGGAATGGACCGAACCGTTTGGATTTGAAAATACCTTTGCTATGGTGATTCGCGGCTCCGATGCAAGGCGGCTGAAGCTTAAGACGTTATCGGATGCGGCCAAATATGCACCGCAATGGCAGGCTGGCTTTGGCTATGAATTTGCAGAGCGAGCCGACGGGTTCCCTGGATTAGCCAAGGTCTACGGGCTGCGGTTTGCAGGGCCACCTCACACCATGGATTTAGGATTAATTTACCGAGCACTCACCGCCAAGCAAGTGGATATTGTGGCGGGTAACTCCACAGATGGGGCTCTGTCGCGCCTCGACCTTACTATCTTGCAAGATGATAAACGCTTTTTCCCTCCCTACCAAGCCGCCCCTGTTGTAAGACAGGATACGCTACAGCAGTACCCAGAACTCCGCAAAGCCCTGCGCGAACTAGGGGGAAAAATTACTGTGGCGGATATGCAGCTAATGAACGACCAAGTGGACAGTCAAAAACAAGACGTGACACAAGTGGTTCAGAAGTTCCGTGATGCTAAGGCCCTATAGAGCCTGAACATCAGTCCTTGGGCGATAATCAGTCAATCTGTGACTCTCTAGGGCCTAATCCTAAGCAATATCTCAGGCAACAGGGAAGCGATAAAAATGATATTGAAACTGAATCAGAGTGACACTAGACAAATGTTGGCGTCCCTTATAGGGTTGTAAACTGCCACAAAAATTCTACGGCGACCAAATAATTAACTTAATGCAATCTTTTGGAAGGCTTATTTTGACAATAAATTTAAATTTTTTGTAGATTTAGCAGTAAAAATACACCTTAACCTTTAAAAGAGCGCTATTGTATGCCCACTTGTTGCACAGATTTTTGAAGAAAGTTATGGAAAACAAGTGCTAAAGCAGATATCGATTCTTAGTCTCTTCGGCAGTGTGCATCGATAGAATTAAAAGACGATATAGGACGGTTTGCGTTCATCAACGCTGCAAATGTAATTGCGATGTCTATGGTTGATAGCAGCAAGCTGTCAATCTCAGACATCAATTTGAGAGAGGGGGAACTCATATGCCACAAATTCAAGAGCCTCAGGCTCATCAGAATGCCTCGCGGAAGGCCACTGAGGCAAATCCTAGGATCGTGGATGCGATCTCTAGCAATTTACAGTGGATTTTCTTGGGCCTCATGGCTCTTTTTTGTGTTTCGGCGTTTGGTGTGCAGGTGCTGCATAGCCTGACACAATCTCCTCAGCAATTGCGCACCTCAAACTTAAAATCTCCCATCTTTACTTCTTTGCCCCAGACCATTGGGGTTGGCAACAGCCCCATGTTTTCTGTGGTCTTTAGTCCTGACGGTAAAACGTTTTTTAGTGGCGGGGGCGATCGCACGATTCAACAGTGGCGCACAGATACTGGCAAGCTTGTGAAAACATTCTCTGGCCATACGGATGTTGTCGTCTCCCTAGCGATCAGTTCTGATGGTCGTTGGCTTGCAAGTGGTGCGCGTGATCAGTCTGTTCGGTTATGGGATCTGCAAACGGGTCGCACGCGGCAAACAATTTTGCCCAACGCAGACTTGATTACAGCTGTCGCGTTTCGGCCTGCCACTCTAGATCTTGCTGTGGGAACTGAGGAGGGGGAGGTTTCGCTGTGGCACGTTGGGACACCTCAACCGTTACGGACCGTTCAGGCTCATCAAGAGGGCATTGAGGCGATCGCATTTAATAGGCAAGGCACGCTACTGGCCAGCAGTGGTGAGGACAACACAATTAAGATATGGAACTCCACCACTGGGGATTTATTGCACACCCTAAAGGGACACAAATCACACCCTGAAGCCATTGTGTTTACACAGGATGGTCGTAGTTTATTGAGCGGAGCGAAGGAAAACATTCGTCAGTGGGATGTGCAAACCGGTCAAACGGTACGCATCTTTCCATCAGCTTCTGGAACAGTCCGTTCTTTAGCGTTGATGCCCAATAGTCAAACACTCGTCAGTGCCCATGCCGATCATGCCATTAGACTCTGGGATCTGGGTTCAGGAAAGCTAAGCCAGACGTTAAATCAGCATCAAGATTGGGTGCTTGGGGTGGCAATGTCTCCCGATGGCCGTTCTTTAGTGAGTGCAAGTCGCGATAAAAGTATTAAACGCTGGTTTGCCGCCAATCAGTAGCAGCTTTAGGAATAGGGCGATACAAGCGGCGATCGCCCTTAATGCTTGCGCAACCTTGACAGACATCAGTCGTTGCTTTCTAAGCGGTATTTACGCTGCTCTAGTGCATTCATGCGATCTTCAAGGAAGAGTTGCTGCGATTCATTTTTCACGGATTGATCAATTAAACGATCCACCAGTTGAATGAGCCGCCCAATATCTTCCCTTTGCTGAATCTGATGTTCTTGAAGTTGTAACTGTCGTTCTTGCAGTTGCAATTGTCGCTCTTGCAACTCGCGCTGTATGGTCAAAATTTGTTCAAGAGTGTGATGGATTTCTTTGAAAAGCTTCATAATTCCAGCGTTTCTGCTGAGCAAAAGTATCATTATTCTAAGCTAACTTTGGCCGTAGAACTGAGCAAAGCTAGGCAACTAAACGGATTGCAATAATGAAGTTATTGCGTCGATAGCTATTCACTCCCTATGAGTGGGGATTAGCCCTCCACAGTGCCATCTTTCAGACCAGACTACTCAGTCGCCAAGGGTTCATCGTCAGCAGGCGGCAGTGGGATAGGAGCATAGGCCTTAACATCGTCTTGGGGCAGTCGGTGCGCAAGGTCTGCTTCTTCAAGTCTTTCTAAGATGGGCAAGATATCACTAAAGCTGCGAAAACCCAGTTGTGCTAGGTCATCTATAGAGATCGTTTCATCTGAGAGACTCCCTCTTTGTTTTAGTAACATACGCACTCGTTCTTCTTGTACATTCAAGGCTGCTTGTTGGCGGAGTGTAGGCTCAGCCACCTTTAACCCTGCGGCTAAAACTTCGGGGGTGATATGGGTTGCTTGAAGATCGGCGGCTGTGGATAGAACTGTATTGCCTAATCGGTTAAACAGACGTGGTTTACCAAGGGAGACTTCGCAAAATCGCTTGGCCGTTTCGGGAAGGAAAGGCAGTACACTACGGGGATCTTGAGGATCGGTGCAGTCGTTGTTGATTCGAGCACTGTTGAGGTAATTGACCAGCATTTTGTAAGTCGTTGGGAAGTCGAGTTCTTCCAGTTTTAATTGCAGGTCAAATAGGCCACGCTCACTTGTCAGCAGATCGCCTGTGATGCCCATCGGATGTCCTGTCAGCATAAACCAGGCACGCCCCTTCAACATGCCTTGAGCATCATGCATTAGTTGGCGCACAACACTAGGATTTTGCTTGTCAAGATCGTCGATGGCAATCAGGACACCTTGGGGGTATGTATCTTGTGCTCGCTCCAGTAATGTTTCTAGGCTTACTGTTGGATACTCCGGCTTAGTTATAGGTAAATCCTTTTCGCCTGTTTTAGCCCCAATGCCCATACTGGCACTGACTTCAGAGGTTCGTTCTTTAATTGCTTTTGTGGTTGGAATACCCATTTGATAAAGCTGACGTTGTGCCCATTCGTCATCCGACATGGAGCGGGCAAGGGCAATAAGGGCTGTTGTTGCTAAATCTAAGTTGGCGGGTAGCGAAATATAGGCTGTCAGCATCTGAGGCAGTTTGCGGCGCAGTACAGAAAGCACTTCCAGCAAAAAAGCGCTTTTACCAATGCCTAAACGCCCATATACTAGAATCCGCCGCCGTTCGCGACTCTGAAACAAGTTAAATACTTGGCGCAGTTCAGCCTCACGGCCTGTAAAAATACTTTGGAGGGTTTCACTGCGGAGATCAATAGGGCTTTCAGTGAAGGGAATTTTTTCCAGTCCTAAGCGACAAATGTTATCCCTAGATTGATCAAAGATCTCATCGGCAGTGGTCATGTATAGACCTCGGCGGGTTGCTTTTCTAAAGCACGTTGGGCAGCCTGACAGATGTTATTCACTTCATCCGCTTTAGTAGATTGCTGTAAAGAACAATAGCCCTCGTAGGCTTTTTGCAGTTCGGCAATTCCTTTTTTAAGGTGTCCTTCAGAAACAAGAACGCTACCCAATCCAGCCCGACTTTGGGTTACACCAAGCAGGTATTTTAAATGTTCGTAAAGACGCAGAGCATCGCGATAATATAGCCGAGCTTTTTCCCAATCAGACAGTATCTCATGGGCGCGTGCTGTTTGAAACAAAGCATTGGCATAAACTAAAGGATCACCTTCCTGACTCAGTTGCCTAAGGCTATTTTCTAAAAGCCGAAGCCCTTCTTGCCATTGACCATCACGAACCAAGTGGCTTCCTAAAACAGTCTGAGTGACAGGGAAAGCTTTCCACCTTTGCCTATCAAGGGCTAGCTCAAAGAAAGCAGAAGACAAAGCCAATTCGTAGGAAAGCAATGCTTGCATGAAATCACTTGGATCATGGCTATACTTATATAATCCAAAAAGCACATTACCAACCGCATAAAAGATATTTTTTTCAGATGGAAAAGCTGTAATGGGAGAGCCAAGAAGTAGAGGATGGATGTGATAGTTCGAGCCTTTTGTAGTTCGAGTCGGCTGGACAAGTTTGCTACGTCTCTTCTTTGCCATTGTAGTTAATTTTGCCTTCTAGGCATGGCTAAAGGCCCTCTTGAGCCTCTTCTTGTTGCAGACTGGTTAAGCATGAGCCTGTAAATAGCTTAGCAAATCAGCTTTTGTACAAAATTATGCTTATATTTTAAGCCTCTAGCATAGCGAGTAACTGCTCTTGCGTGAGTTGCGGAATGCCTAAAGCCTGCGCTTTTTCTAACTTAGAACCGGCTTCTTCTCCGGCAACCAAGTAATCTGTTTTTTTGCTCACTGAGCCTGTAACCTTTCCCCCAGCATTTTCAATCAAAGCCTTCGCTTCCTCGCGCTTTAGGGTCGGGAGGGTTCCTGTAATTACAAATGTTTTGCCTGCGAAGGGCTGCGGCCCAGTCGGTTCAGATCGTTCTGAGGCGAGTTGTAGACCTGCTTGAGTCAGTCTCTCCATCAAGGCACCATGAAGCGGTACACGAAACCACTCATACACAGACTGCGCAATTTCTGGGCCAATTCCATGTACACCGCTAATGGCCTCTAGATCAGCCTGAGCCAAAAGTGTGGCACTTGGAAACGCTTCTGTCAGCGTCTGGGCAATGACACTACCCACATGACGAATTCCCAGTCCATACAGCACCCGCGACCAAGGACATGCTTTAGAGGCTGCGATCGCCTTAATCAGTTTGTCGGCAGAACGCTGGCCCATCCGTTCTAGAGAGATCAACTGCTCAACGGTTAAATCGTAGAGGTCTGCAACAGACCCCACCAATTTTTGTTCTACCAACTGATTCACCAGCTTCTCGCCCAAGCCATCGATGTCCATTGCACCACGGCTCACCCAATGGATCAGGGAACCTTTCAAAATGGCAGGGCAATGTTCATTCACACAGCGCGTCACCGCCTCATCCTGAGGTTGGATCACAGGTTCCCCACAGACGGGACAATGGGTAGGCATCTCAAAGCGTTGGGCATCGCTGGGCCGCAGTTCGGGTAACACCCGCACAATTTCGGGAATAATTTCGCCTGCCTTGCGCACAACGACGGTATCGCCAATATGCACATCTAATTCAGCAATGCGATCGCGGTTATGCAAAGTCGCCCGCGATACAGTGGTGCCTGCCAATTGCACAGGGGTGAGTTCTGCCACAGGGGTTAAAGCACCCGTCCTGCCCACGGAAACAAGAATATTTTGTAAGCGTGTGGGGGCTTCTTCTGGCGCGTACTTCCAGGCGATCGCCCAGCGGGGTGCTTTTTGGGTAAAGCCCAACCGATCTTGTAGGGACAGGGCATTGAGTTTAATCACAACCCCATCGATGAGATAGGGCAACTCCAGACGACGCAGGTTCCAATCTTGGTAGTAGGCTTCCACTTCAGCTAAGGAGGCACAACACTGACGATTGGGATTCACCCGAAACCCCATCTGCCTGAGGCACTCTAAGGACTCCCACTGGGTTTGGGGTTGGGGCAACTCCGATGTTGGGCCAGAGAGATGCAGGGTATAGGCAAAAAAATCAAGCTGACGTTGGGCAACAATACGCGCATCCAGTTGACGTAGCGTGCCAGCAGCAGCATTGCGAGGATTGGCAAACAAGGCTTCCCCCGCCTCTTCGCGATCGCGATTAATTTGTTCAAACACCTCTAGCCCTAAAAACGCTTCTCCGCGTACTTCCACCCATTCGGGGGGGTGCGTGAGGTTGAGCTTTAAGGGAATGGAACGAATGGTGCGTACGTTTTGGGTAATTTCTTCGCCTGAAACCCCATCGCCTCGGGTGGCACCTCGCACAAGCTGGCCGTTTTCGTAGGTCAAGGCTAGGGCCGAGCCATCAATTTTGAGTTCTGTAACATACTCAGCGGGAGCCGCAGCATCTGCTTCCAGACGTCGCCAGCGATCATCCCAGGTTTGCATATCCCCAAGATCAAACGCATTTTCGAGACTATACAGTGCAATGCGATGTTGTACCGATTGAAATCTAGACGCTGGTTTTTCGCCCACTCGCTGGGTAGGGCTATCGGGGGTGATGAGGTCAGGATGCGATCGCTCTAGATCAACAAGCTCGCGATAGAGACGGTCATAGACCGTGTCCTCCATGATGGGGTTATCAAGGGCGTAGTAGGCGTAGCTGGCCGTCTGCAAAAGACGACGCAGCTCTAACATTCTTACTTCCGTCTCTGAGGCCACAGCAATGATCCTGAGTGAGTACTAGGTTCCAAGGTACCGGAAAAGTGACGTGAGTCTATCGCAAAGGTGGCAACTCAAAGATATCGGCAGTAACACTATGCCCCTCGTCTTGCTTACGCGCTGCCCTCGGAGAGTCGTAGACCGTTAACACCTGCGCTCCATCACTATGGGGAACAAGGGTTATCCCTTCTAGATGGTCAAGACCCGCATCCCCATCTTTCCCCACCGGAACTTCTCCCAACAGTTCCAACACCTGCAAATTTTCCGTTCCCGCTTCTGTAAGGCAATCTAAACCGCCTTTGAGGGAAAACACATAGACAGGGCTATCCAGAGACATCGTCGGCCCTGCCAAAATTAGCAGATCGCCTCCCCTTTCGCATAAATCGCGGATTCCTAAGCCCCGCAAATCTAAAAAATGCTTGCGATAGCGCTCGCCATTCGGCCCAATCTTTTTCAGGGCTAACAGGCCAGAGCGCGATTCTTTCACTTCTATTTCTAACAACACAGACCAGCCACGCAATACTGGCCCCCTCAAGCCAAGCCAAATGCGATCGCCTCGAACTACAATGCCCTCAACATCAAACCCATTATCCTTACCTGGGTAAGCCAACGCCTGATCCTTATACAAACAGGCTCGTAAACTCGCACCCAAATGCGGATCATCTAAGAGCGCATCGGTGAGTAAGTTGCCTGTCTCTGTCCGTTCTAGATACGCTGCACCAGATAACTGTAAAGCCTGTACATCGGAGCGTTCTTGTTGCCCCTGCGCATCAGACTGGAGACGAATACGCCCCAACAGATAGCGATTACGCTCCCGTTGAACCTTTGCTAGACAAGCCAAATCTTCTGGATTGCGCAGTAAGTCAGCAGATTTTGCCTTTGGCTTTTTGCGCTTGGTGCTATGAGACCCCACAAACCAAAGATGGCCATCGGCATAAGCCAACCCCTCGACATCGACCTCCTCAGGCTTGCCTTTTGTATCAACGCCTTGGAAATCGATCAAATATTGCTCTAGATGCACTTGCCGATGACTACCGAACTGGAGCGGCATTGCCTGTATAGGGCTAGACAACGCCAGACACTCTAAGGTGGCAGCTTCATCAGACCCTAACCATAAACTGCCATCTGGCAACCACAGAACCGCAGAAAGGGAATCGGCCAGGAACTTCTGCGGCAGTTCGTATTGTGGGTCAAAGTGCAGAACAGCGCTTGCAACCCACTGAAGTTCCTGTACCATTGCGCTCTATACTCCAACGGTTTCTGGTTCGCGTAGCTTCTGGGAATAAAACGACGCTGACTCGGCTCCAGAGGCACATTCTTTGGCAAATTCGATTAAATGGTAGCTTGCCCAGCCCGTACCAATTACATCTTCGATCTTGCCAGCTTTTAAGGCAGGGCCAGCCAAATTCCAGAATGTTTTCCGATAGGCACTTAACAATCCCATCCGCACCAAAATATTACCCATCATCACCAAGGCTTTTTTGATATTGGGCCAATTGACACGCGCTGGACTATTGGGCGGCACAATACGATTGGCGTAGGTGTAATTCACCTGATACTGATAACGTTCGTACAAAAATTCAGGACTGTAAGCGGTCGTAATTACCCGTCGCCACATGGCAACCACCTGCTCATAAGGCATCAGGAATTTAACGTTTGACTCGCGGGTGTCATCATCTAGTACCAAGCGATCTTCTTTTTCTAGCCGTGCCCAAAGTGCTGTTTTAGGCAGTGCGTACAGCAAATTGATGGTCAACACCGAAATGTTGGAGGCACGAATAAATTCAAGAATGCGATCGCCCGTTTCTGGGGTATCGGTATCGAAGCCGATGATAATCCCCGACACCACTTCCATCCCATACTTGTTGAGCGCCTTTACCGCATCCAAAATCGGCATGCTGAGGTTTTGATCCTTGGAAATGGCATGCAGCGCGTCTGGCTCTGGGGTTTCAATACCACAGAACACAGTTGTAAAGTAGGCCTCGCGCATTAGCTCCAGCAATTTGGGACTTTGGGCAATATTCAAGGTTGCTTCGCAGGCAAATTGCAGGGGGTAGCCGCGTTCTTTTTGCCACTCGATGAGCTTCGGCAAAAAGTCCATCACGGCTCGGCGGTTGCCAATAAAGTTGTCGTCGACAAAATACACCAGTCCAGGATTGCCAGACTCCAGCATGGCATCCAGTTCCTTGAGAATTTGCTCTGGCGTTTTCAGGCGTGGGTTATGTCCGTACAAAGACGGAATATCGCAGAATTCGCAGTTGAAGGGACAGCCACTGGAAAATTGCACACTACCAAGCAAATACTGATTGAGATTAATCAGATGGTAGGCCGGGGTTGGAAATTCGCTGAGGGGCAGACGCTCTTTGGTTTCCAGACGAACTTGAGCCGCTGGGCGCTCAATGCTTTGGTCAAGGTGGCGGATCAGTTCCTCGTCGGCATCGCCGAGTTCGCCCATCCGCAAAATATCAAAATCAGGATAGTATTCAGGACACCCTGAAACCGAGGGACCACCCACAACCGTTAACTTACCGTGGCGATGGGCAATGTCGTTAATTTGGTTAATTTGAGGCCGCTGGATATGCATACCACTGGTAATCACCACATCAGCCCAGCGGTAATCGGCATCGGTTGCAGGTTTCGCATTTTCGTCAATCAACCGTACCTCCCATGTTTTGGGCAGGTAAGCCGCAACCAACAACAGCCCCTGGGGTGGCATAAAGGCTTTCACCCGACCGCCTGTGAGCTTGTAGGAGTAATGAAAGGTGCCAAAGGATTTACTGTAGCGGGGAAAAATCAACAGGATGCGGCGATGATTTTGAGGAACATATCGAGCCTGACCTGGTAAACTTTCCGGCACTCCTGTTTTAATCTCTGTTACAACTGCCATCTTTACTCCTGCTCCTCAACACCAATTCATACACGGGTTTTTACTTACTTTAACGAAAGTTTTCGAGCGATCGCTTACGGTTCGACCTGCTCATACGACCCTAACGCAGCCAAACAGAAAACCTCGCCTCCCCTCGACCCATTAATCTCCAGAAAAGTTGCCATAGGTAAACCCCGTAGCGACGGCATTACCGCTGCCATCAACCGCAATACCCGTTGGCCCATCGGCATCTGCTGTTCCGGTCTGATGAGTCCAGCGCAGGGTGCCACTGGGACTGTACTTGGCAAACCAAGCATCGCTACCGCCTTGATTCGGACTGCTCAATGCACCTGCGGTAGGGCCAGTGAGGAACACATTGTCTTTGCTATCGATGGCGATCGCCGTCGCCCAATCGGCGTTCGGGCTACCCAATTGCCGCGTCCATCGTAGGGTGCCGTTGGCACTGTATTTAGCAACCCAGGCATCGCTGCCCCCCAGATTCGGTCTTCCTAGATCCCCTAAGGTCGTTCCGGCTAGTGCAATATTGCCTAAGCTATCCGTGGCGACTCCATAGGCTGCTTCTTGCCCACTGGCACTGCCCAGTTGCCGCACCCAACGCAAGGCTCCCCCCGCGCTATATTTCGCGGCCCAGGCCCCATTGCTGCGTTTCCCCGCAATGACAACATTGCCATTGCGATCCGTGGCCATGCCATAGGTCAAGTCATTGTCGCTCGTGCCCAGTTGGCGAACCCACAGCAGGGTGCCATCAGCAGCATTATATTTGGCCACCCAAGCATCCAATCCACCTTGATTGCTGCCTTTGAGCGCCCCCTCAGTTTCCCCAGCCATAAATACGTTTCCGTTGGCATCGGTTGCAACGCCAAAAGCACGGTCCGATCCGGCAGTGCCTAACTGTTGCGTCCATAGCAAGGTACCATCAGGGCCATATTTGGCCAGCCAAGCATCGTAGGAACCCTGGTTATTGCCACCCAATGAGCCGAACAGGGTATACCCTGCCACAAACACATTGCCACCGCGATCAGCAGCGACGCTATAAGCCCCATCCGTGAATCGGGTTCCCAATTGGCGCACCCAGACCAACGCACCATCGGGGGCAGATTTGGCCACCCAGGCATCCGTAACGCCTCCAAAAAAAACGCCGCCGAATTCACGGCTCGTCTCTCCAGCAATGAAGCTATTGCCTTCTGAATCCAGGGCAATGCCATTGGGTGTATCGGCTCCAGGTGTACCCAGTTGTTTGGTCCATAGGGTTTGGGTTGCAGTGTTGGATCCGGCTTTATACTTTGCCAACCAAGCATCGCCTGCACCAAAATTCACACGCGGTCTGGAGCCTGAGCGACGGTGTAGCGGAGACCGAAGGGCATCAATTTTGGGGTTGGAGGGCAGCGGTTGCGGCGTACTGGCAATGATCGGCAAGGGCACGCTCGCAAGCAGGGTTAAGGCAACAACTCGAACAGCCCACCTTGAGGCATTGGGGTAACGTTTACGTTTGTCTAGAGACATCGGGTATTACGTTGAAATCAGCCTAAATGAGTATAAACGACGAATTTAGGTCAGGTTTCCCATGCTGCTTAGGGGCGAGGAGATGCTTGCCAAAGTCGATGGGCGATCGCATTGCCATAAAGGGTTCTAGGACCAATTTGGAGCAAGGGTGTTCCAGCATCACGCGGCAAATTCAGGGTGGGCGGATCGTTGGGGTCGTTGGGACGGCGCAAAAAATCTGTGATAAAAACGACGGGCTGCGGACTTTGCCACATCGCTTGCATCTGCGCTTTGGTAATCAACATCTTGGGCTTTGGCCCAGGAAAACTAGGAGGGAGACGGTTTGGCCCGCCATCGGTCAATACATACACTGTTTCATACGTCCCTTTGGCTGTGGGGACTGCGGTTGCATGATTCGATTTCAACTGCTGCGAAGCATCTAGATAAAAACTCATCGCGCCAGCCGCACCGAGTTCACGCGAGCCTTCAAAAATCCACTGCGTATTCGCAGGTAAGGACTGCTTTGCCTCTAAAATCAGGGTTCTTGAAGAGCGAAAATCTTGAATGGTCTTGAAGCCTTGCACCATCGCAGTCCAGGTGGTACCGAACCCAAACCACAGCAACACCAAGGCAATCACCAACTGTTTGCGCAATAGAAAAGTGCCGCTGCCAATGAATCCAACCCCTAACCCTACAAGCTGAACGGTCACAATCGTTTGCACACCCTCGGTTTGAGCCAGCTCTGGGAAAAAACCAATCACTTGCTGAGGCAACCACAGCAGCCCCGTGGCGATCGCCACACCCAGCGCAGTCATAATCCATCCCACACTCTTACGGGATACCTCCGACTGACCATGCCCCGCCGTCGACCACCAACAGCCCACCATCATGGCCAAGGGCGGAATCGCAGGCACTGAGTAGTAATACAGCCGAGAAGAGAGGGGCAAAAATAAGACAATGGGCAACACCGCCAACACCCCCAACACCGTCAGGGCATCCGTCGTTTGGCGCTGCTGCACAGAGGCCAATGCAGACCGACCTTGCCGCCACTCTTGCCAGCGATCTTTAAGGGCAGGGGGCAACAGTAACATCCACGGTAGGCACCACAACGCACTCACCAACAGGTAGCCCCACGCACTAATCTTAGAAATGCTGTAGTCCGGTGGCCAGCGGGTATCGAGGGCACGCTTGACGTTCTCGTTCAGCAGGAAGTATTGCAAAAATCCTGGGTTAGCGTGCTCAACAGCAATCAGCCACGGTAAAACGACCGCAAAGGCGATCGCCAATCCCAAAAACGGACGAAAAATCCAAACGGTTTTCCATTGACGACGGGTGAAAACAACAGCTCCGCAGGCCACCACCCAAAAGGCGATCGCCAAAACCCCTTTGGCCAATATTGCTAACCCTAAAATGACGTAGGTCAGCACCCAAATCGTGCGTGATTGAGGCTGGCGCAACAACTGCCACAAGCAATACATCAAGGCCAAAAGTAACGTGCCCAACAGTTCATCAATGAGAATTTGATGGGCAAAAATAAACCAACCGACACTGGTGCTGAGCAATACTACTGTTGCACGTGCGGCAATGGTTCCCCAGACTTGACGGCTCCATGCCCAAGCGATAACCACACCCACCCAAGCAGACACTGCAACGGGCAAGCGGGCCGCAAACTCACTGATGCCAAAAATGCGATAACTCAGGGCAATCAGCCAATACAGCAGGGGCGGTTTGTTAAGGTACGGCGCACCATTGAGGGTGGGGGTTACCCAATCACCTCTCAACACCATTTCCCGCGCAACCCCAGCAAAGTGGCCTTCATGGGGCTCAAACAATCCATATTGTCCAATCCCAAAGGTCAACAGGATAAGTGCGGCACCGAGAAGGATTCCATCCCCCCAATCCAGGCGCGAATTGACCTTTAAAGACGTCATAGAGGTATTAGCTGTCAATTTATTTGTCTGCGTTTGTACGAACCTGTGCGGCAAAGAAACACCCTATTTTCTCATGGGAGCAGGTTGGTCTGGAGAGTGCAATTTCTCGGCGGTGGGTAGACCCTATTCCCTCCCTTTGCCTTGGCCCATCTCTTTCTAATGACCGTGCCTATTGCCCAACAGGTTAAGCAATTATACTGGGGTGCTCGATTACGGTAACCCGTATCCGCCATCGATTTACGGACTTTGCCTCGAATTGTTAAGTTTAGTTACATAAATAAATTTTTTGCCTTATGTCCCCAGCCAGACACCGTCAATTCATTTCTTTTTTAAAAGAGGAGTTAGGCGTTCCCGTCTCAGCCATTTCGCTGGGGCAAAAGCAATGTGCTTCGATGCCTAACTATTTACCCATCTGCCTGTGGCAGCACGGTCTGATTACCCTCGACCAAGTCGCACAGATTTTTGATTGGCTTGAAGCCGCGTAGCCAACCAGTGGCGATCGCCAGTCCTGCAGCATTTCCCGTTTAAGTAGGTGATATCTCATGAGTATTAAAGACAAACCCACTCCCCCTCGGAATCGGTTGATTGGCAATATTTTGTTAGCGGTGTCTGGGTTGTTTCTGTTAGCAAACCTCTTTTTGCCAGGGTTGACAGGCCCCCGTCCGGTAGCGGCACCCTATAGCCTATTTATCCATCAAGTCCAGGCGGGACAAGTGAGCCAAGTTTCCGTTGGCCAAAACCAGATTGTGTATCAGCTTAAGTCTGAAACCAATGAGCCAGGGCAAGTTTTAGCCACCACACCTATTTTCGACTTGGAACTCCCCAAACTCTTGGAAGAGAAAGGGGTAGAGTTTGCTGCAACGCCTCCCGCAAAGAACAACTGGATTACAAGCCTGCTGGGCTGGATCGTACCGCCGTTAATCTTTGTGGCAGTGCTCCAGTTCTTCGCAGGCCGTGCAGGAGGCGGACAACAAGGCGTTCTCTCGATTGGCAAAAGTAAAGCCAAGGTTTATGTGGAAGGCGAATCTACCAAAACCACATTTGCAGATGTGGCAGGGGTAGAAGAAGCCAAAACCGAACTGGTCGAGATTGTCGATTTCTTAAAGACGCCGGGTCGCTTCACTCAAATTGGGGCCAAAATTCCCAAAGGTGTTCTGTTGGTTGGCCCTCCAGGAACTGGGAAGACCCTCTTAGCCAAAGCTGTGGCTGGGGAAGCAGGCGTTCCGTTTTTCAGCATCTCTGGTTCAGAGTTTGTGGAACTCTTTGTCGGGGTGGGGTCTTCGCGGGTCAGAGATTTATTTGAACAGGCGAAAAAGCAAGCCCCTTGTATTGTCTTCATTGATGAGTTGGATGCGATTGGTAAGTCTCGTAACAGCGGTGGCTTCTATGGTGGCAACGATGAACGAGAGCAAACCTTAAACCAGCTGTTGACCGAAATGGACGGCTTTGCCGCAGGCGATGCCACAGTGATTGTTCTCGCTGCAACCAACCGACCGGAAACGCTAGATCCAGCGCTCTTGCGCCCCGGTCGCTTTGACCGTCAGGTGCTGGTGGATCGTCCTGACTTAAGTGGTCGGGAGGCTATTCTGAAGATTCACGCACAGGCAGTGAAGTTAGGGCCAGACGTGAACCTACGGGCGATCGCCACACGCACCCCTGGCTTTGCGGGGGCAGATTTAGCCAACCTCGTGAATGAAGCCGCACTGCTCGCAGCCCGAAGACATAACGAAACAGTGGCACAAGCAGACTTTGCTGAAGCAATTGAACGGGTTGTTGCGGGGCTAGAAAAGAAAAGCCGTGTCCTCAACGAAACCGAGAAAAAGATTGTGGCTTACCACGAAGTAGGACATGCGCTAGTCGGTGCCTTAATGCAAGGTAGCGGTCAGGTTGAAAAAATCTCGATTGTGCCGCGTGGCATGGCAGCACTGGGATACACGCTCCAACTGCCCACCGAAGATCGCTTCTTGAAGGATGAAATTGAGCTACGAGGCGAAATTGCAACCCTTCTAGGCGGACGTTCGGCAGAGGAGATTGTCTTTGGCCGTGTAACAACGGGTGCATCTAACGACCTGCAACGAGCCACCGACTTAGCAGAGCGGATGGTGACAACCTACGGCATGAGTAAAGTGTTGGGGCCACTGGCCTATCAACAGGGTCAACAGGCTATGTTCTTAGCCAATGGTGCGCCTAACCCACGTCGGGCTGTGAGCGAAGAAACCGCCACCGCAATTGACCAAGAGGTGAAGGAGATTGTTGAGCAAGCCCATGCCCATGCGTTAGCAGTTCTAGAG
>DATNQK010000632.1:0-3949 GCA_036704065.1 Stenomitos sp. | reverse complement strand
GTAAGGTCCGGCGCCAGCTTGATGATGAACAGCTTGGCGTTCCGTGTTTGCGTTGCCAGGAGCGTGTTACAAGCCGGTAACGGTGAACCGGAGCTGGTAGTTGCATAACGCGGGGTAACCGAACTGTCGCATGTATTGCTTTCCAGGCCATTGCCGACGATGACGTACCAGTTCCCGTCGGGCAAGCGTGCAAACACCGGCGGATTGATGACATACCCCAGTTCAGGATGGGTGAATTCCCACATCACGGATTTGCTTCCAAAGTTGCCTGGATCGGTAACGTCCAGGGCAAATATGGCGCGTCCTCCTGCTCCAAGCGTTCCAACCAAGGCTGTTTTCCAGTTTTTGCCATCGTAGAAATCGGACGAGGCGCTAGGGCCGTCGACGTAATATTCGTGGCTATAGGTCTTGGATACCAGATCGCTCAAGCGCGAAGCATTCTCTCCAAACAAGAGGGCTCGGGGGATGTAGGCAAACTTTTCTGTGCCATCGACGGCCGAAAATCCGTGCATCATGCCGTCGTTTGCGCCTGCATATAGCATCGGTATGCGCTTCGATTTAGTCCAGGTGACAAAGTTTGAATAGCTTAATGCCTCATCTCCTGTCAGTGTCGAGGCGTACCCCAAGTCGCCAGTACCGACGTACAGCGGCTGTGAGTTAATAATATCGCCCAGGACGGTATCGGTTGCCCGGACCCGATAATTGGAACTACCAGTGCCTTCCTTGCTTCGGTCGCCTCTCAAGTAATCCAGATAGCTGCTTTGATTGGCAAGTTCCGCTTGCTCTGTCTTGTTCAGGCCGCTCCATGTAAACGGAATTCCGGACAGGCTGCTCAAGCGGTATGTATATATATTTCTCGATCCTGCGCTTGGAATTTGCAATGCAGCATCCCAGGTGGCACCGGTACTCAAAGAAGTTTTCTGGTTATCGAAACCGTATGCATACAAATGGCCGGACCAGGTTTTTGTTTCGTAAGTGGCTTGGTAGACCGTAGTCGCAGTGGATACTTTTTGCCCATTGACGGCAGCGGCGGTACCGCTGGCGCTGGTGTCGGATTCTTGTTTTAGTGCTGCATCCAGTTGGTCACGGAGAGATGCCGGGTTAACCACCTGGAAATAGCTTCTCGGTGTAACGCCATCGCTTCCTGCCCAAGCGGTCGAGTCATTGCCCGCGTAGCCACCAAATTTTGCCGCGTACCAAAGCGGATCGTGGGGGATGAATTCGCTGGTCGAAGCAGAGGTTGAGACAGAATAAATGGTCTGGTTGTTAAGGCGGAGAGACTTTCCATCCGAGGCGACCGGGTAGGTGGTGAGCGACGATGTGGCGTTTGTGCCATTCCAGTAGTTGTCTACAAAGGTGCCGCCGACCAGAGCATCAGGCAGGTCCAGTGGGTGCCTTTGCTCTGAAGGGGAGCCAAAAAATGAATTGTTTCTGACGACAAGGTGGGTGGATTTTCCATCTTTCAAATCAACGCCGGTTATGGTGTATCCCAAGTGCATGACTCGCACACCTGTGGCCGAGTAACCTAGGCCGTCATTACCGTCAAGTTTGCAACGGATGTCTTGCTCCGCAGAGGTTAGACTATTGTCGGTTTGCGGTCCCGGATTTGGGTCGGCGCAGACATTGACATAGACCTTGGCGGTGGCGGGGTCAAGGTAGACCTCGTAGGTCGCTCGAACGTCCATGTCGTTGTCTTGGTTGTAGTTGGCGTATAGCGAATTATCTGAAAAGACAACCTGGAACTTATAGTAGGGGTTGCCATTGTTTATGGAGTTGTCGCTTTCAGCGCCTGGGACATTTTTGATGTTGTCTACGTATAGCTTGATTAGCTCGGCAAACTTCCAGGGGTTTTTCGAGTCCCAGCTACCTGTTTGAGCATAAGGAACGATGGAGATGGTCGTTTTATTACCGTTACTATCCTCGTACGGAATTAATATCTGGGGGGCTGCTGCCGATAGCGCGATGGCCGACGTATTGACGGTGCGGTCATTGATGGAAGTCCCCGAAAAAGCAGAATTACCTAGGGTTTTAAGGCTGGTTTCCTTGCCGAACTTGGCGACGGAGGCGGTGTAGTAGGATCCTTGCCATTGCGGATCCATGGGTGGCAGCCCGCGGATTCCGCCGAGGCTGCTCACTTTGCTTTTGGCCGTGGGCATGCCGACATCGGTACTATCTCCATATTTTTCACCGATGATGATGTTCTTGGTTCCTAATTTCTCCGACTCCCAAATCTTTGTCGCTTCGCTATTAACGTCAAGAGAACCAAAAGTATCGCTGAAGCTGACTCCCGCTGCCCATGGCGAACCAGGCAATTTATCCGAATCGAAAGTCGGCGTTACGTCGCTGATCAGCATTTGGGTCGGCTTGGAACAATAGCTGTAAGTGCTGTAAGGATTGCTCCAGGTCAGGACCGCCGGAAGTTTGGGGCTTTCGCTCGTGAGATTGTTGGAGTCAAGGCTGGAGCCGTCCCAATATGCACTGGTCGGCGATGATGAGCCGGCAAAATAGCGCAAGCCCTCGTACATCATTTCAGCAACGGGGTTGCCAACCGTCCATGAACTCTTATCTGTATCTGTGCCGTTCGTTTCACCGGCGGTGTCTTTGAAAGCTGAGCCGGGGCCCGTGAAAGGCATGGCCTGAAGGCGATCGAGCGTATAAACGATCCCTTTGACGGTTGCGCTATCCGAGGAATAGCTTCCGATAAACTGCCCGGTCGTCGTATTAACCTCATTGGAAAACGATGAGATCGCCTTACGCAAGACGCCTCCATCAAGGTTCTTTTTGAACGAGCCGGTTAACAGACCGAAGTAAATACTGTCCTTTTCTCCGTATTTATGGAGAACGCCAATCGGCTTGTACGAAATTGCACTGCCGCTTCCATAGGCTTTACAGTAACCAAAGGTTTTGTCGTCCCCTGTTTGTGGCAACTGGTCACTTTTACAGACGACAACGCGGACATTCAAGTCGGTTGGCGAGATGGGGTCGCCATTTATCTCCGTGCTGCTTGCCACGTGGTCAAATTCCGAATTCAGCCAATCCCAGATGCGATGGGTATTGTCCTTGGCGATACGAAGCAGTGGCGGGTTATTGTCACTGCTGGCGCCAAGTGTCACGTTTGCGAAAAGATGGCGCTTCCCCGCCGCTGGTGCTGAAAGTGGCGTGTAATCGGCGATATCGTATCCATCAAACGCAACGCTCAAATATTCCTTGCCAAAGGAATGAGTATCCTGAGGGATGTTTGCTCGTTCGAGTACGGTGGTCGATGTTGATGACTTGGTGTCAAAAACGTCAATGTAACGTTTTCCTCCGTACAAAACCTTTCTTATTGCGTCAGCCCGGCTGGTCGTGATGTAGTTCAAGAAATCGCCACTCCAGGGGCCAGTTAACCCTGTTGTATCTTTGGTATAGCTTGTGCATTTTTTCGTTCCGGTGTCGGTGTCGCCTATCGCGACGAACGCTGAAACAGTTTTTGTTTTTGAATCCGAGTCTTTGTAGCTATACGACTGGTATTTATAGCATTTGTACGAATCAAAGTAGCCGTAGTAATCGATGATTACCGGTTTTCCTGCATCATCTGTTTGCGCGATACCATTTTTGTATTGCTGCAAGGCTGGCTTGTATTTTGTGTCCAGAATTCCGTCGCCATTGATGTCCGACGCATTGTCGTAGGCGTCGTAAAAAATGCGTCCGTCCCGTTGCATGGTTAGCAAAACTAAGGGAGCTGCCGAAATACTGCCCACGAGAGGCTTTTTGGAAAGTCCTCCATAGTCGGCAGCAGATGCTTGTAGGGGCAATCCAATGGCGCAGGCCAATGAAATCGCCATATATTTTTTGAGTCGGCTGGTCATCATGGCATTGCTCCTCGATTAGTTGGCGGAGTAGGTCGCTTGGATAATTACTTGGGAGGCGGTCGAGCTACCCCAGCCCTTGGCGGTCACCCGATAGGAGG
>DATNQK010000631.1:0-9798 GCA_036704065.1 Stenomitos sp. | reverse complement strand
AAGTCACCCAGGAGTTTAAGGAATCCATGGAAATCGTTTTTGATGCTTACTTGCCAAAGTGGAATTACACTGCCAAGCCGCAGAAAGCTTAATTCTGGATGTTATTTAATCCACGATCCTTAAGCGTGCTTCTAGCTGTTGAAGGTGTTGTTGCTGATGGGTACACAGATCCTGAAAGGCTGCTATTGCTTCAGAATCTTGAAGGTGGTTGGCGTAGTGCTCAAATAGCTCGACGCTATAGCGTTCTGCTGCAATTACTGTATTGATAGCTTGAATAATGTCTGCCTTGGTGGAACCGCCCCACTCTTCGCCTAGCTTCCACCAACCTGCATCTAGGGTGTTGATATCGGGCAGCGTGGTGTCAGGAATAGAGAGGGCTAACCGTTGCAATAGGGCCGTTGTAAAAATGGGCAAATCGCCAGGTCTGCGAGCAGTGAGCAAATTTTTCTCGCTAGCGAGGGGGGCATCGACGTAGTGGGCACCCGCGTTCATCATATCTTTGCGGATGGCGTAAAACCCTGTCGCTTTTATGCCTTTGAGGAGATCTGCATCAATTAAGACTTGAGGGCCGTGACACACCGTCGCTACGAGTACACCGGATTCAAATGCTTCTTGGACAAAGCGGATGGTATTTTCATTCGCGCGCATGTGGTCAGGGGCACCACCACCAGGAATGACCACTGCATCGAAATCCGTGGCGATCGCCTCTGAAGTAGTCCCTTCGGCTTTGATGGAAACTTTGCCCTTCTTGCCTCGGTAGTCTGCGTTAAGGCGCGAACCGAGCACAACCACTTTAGCGCCTGCCTTTTGCAAGGCATGATAGGGCATCAAGAATTCTACATCTTCCACATTTTGCTCAATCAGCAAGGCAATTTGTTTGGGGGAGGAAGAATTGCCGTCCATGAGGATTGCCCTATCTATACAGCTAAAGTGTGCAGTCTTCCACAAGGTAGCCTGTTCAGCCAATGTCACTCCTCGCTCCCGAGGCATAGACACTGCTAAATCCGATGAAAGAGATTGCTGAGTTGCGTAGGTCTATCCATCCAGATCTATCCATTTGAAGATTCACGGGATATTGAAGTCAGGTACATTACTCTCACTTACCCAAGGAGTTGTTGCCGATAAGATATTTGCGTGTCAATCGATGTCTTATCGACAACATTTTTTTATTACAACAATTAAAAATAGCGATTTACGCTTGCTCGGGATGTATCGATGGGCTGAGGCATTTGTGAGAGGTCTCGTATTCGCTCATTTTTGCCTTTGAGCAAGTTTGCTTTAGCAAACTGACGCTTTATCTGGGATTAGGCGTTAATCAGTAAGCTTATTTGTTCAATATCAAGAGAATAAAATCATGCAAGAACCAATTTTACATGGAATGGTTTTGGGATTAATCCCCATCACGATTTTAGGTTTATTGGCCAATGCTTATCAGCAGCAACGTCGATCTAACCACCTGCTGGAGCAAATCAAGACTGCTTCTCAACAAAAGGAAGATCAAGACGATTTGGAAAAGGTTTAATTCAAATCTTAGCCCAAATAAAATTGACTAATGTTTAGAATTTTAGTCAATTTTATATAAAAAATTAATTTATTTTTGTCTCAATTGGATAGAGCGTTAAGGAGAAAGATAAGCGCTTCAAGATAGAGTGGATTCTTGCTGCTCTGTGGATCCCTTTATGTCAAACAATGGCGATTAAGATGCTGCGATGTTAACGTTATGTGCGAACCAGATCCGGTACTCTAAGAGTCTAGGTATTGAGGCGATCGCATGTCATTTGTTGGGTTACACATTCACAGCGACTACAGCATGTTAGATGGTGCCAGTCAGCTCAATGACTTGGTGACTCGGGCTGTAGAGTTGGGAATGCCTGCGATCGCCCTTACGGATCATGGCGTTATGTATGGCGCGGTAGGGTTGCTGAAAGCTTGTAAGGGCAAAGAGATCAAGCCCATCATCGGCAACGAAATGTACGTGATCAACGGGGACATCACCCTCCAAGAACGTCGCCCTCGTTATCACCAAGTTGTATTGGCCAAGAACACCCAGGGCTATCGCAACTTAGTTAAACTCACCACCATTTCGAGTTTGCATGGCGTGCAGGGCAAAGGTATTTTTTCGCGACCCTGCATCAATAAAACCTTGCTAGAGCAATATCGTGAAGGGTTGATTGTCACCAGCGCCTGCTTAGGCGGCGAGGTGCCTCAAGCCATTATGCAAGGCAAGCCAGACATTGCTCGACGGGTGGCCCAATGGTACAAAGACCGCTTTGGAGAAGATTACTATCTTGAAATTCAAGATCATGGATCTCAAGAAGATCGCGTCGTGAATGTGGAAATTGTGCGCATTGCCCGTGAGCTAGACATTAAGCTGGTGGCGACCAATGATTCGCACTTTATTTCGTGCTACGACGTTGAGGCCCATGACGCCTTGCTTTGTATTCAGACGGGTAAACTCATTACCGAAGATAAGCGGTTGCGCTATAGCGGGACAGAATATCTCAAGTCTGCTGACGAAATGTCCTATCTGTTCCGCGACCACTTGCCCGAAGACGTGATTGCAGAGGCGATCGCCAATACCCTTGAAGTCGCCGCTAAAGTTGAGCCTTACGATGTGTTTCGGGAGCCTCAGAGTCCTGCCTATCCTGTTCCCGAGGGATATACTGCCGAAACCTATATGGAAGAAATGACCTGGCAGGGGTTGTTAGAGCGGTGTGGCGTAACATCTCGCGCAGAAATTGAACCCAGCTACAAAGAACGCTTGGAATATGAGCTGCAAATGCTAGAGCAGATGGGCTACTCTACCTATTTTTTGGTGGTGTGGGACTACATCAAATACGCTCGTGACCACGGCATTCCTGTGGGGCCAGGGCGTGGGTCGGCGGCAGGATCACTCGTGGCCTATGCCCTGGGTATTACGAACATTGATCCGGTTCATCATGGATTGCTCTTTGAACGATTTCTAAACCCAGAACGGAAGTCAATGCCAGATATTGATACCGACTTTTGCATCGATCAGCGCGAAAAAATTATTGAATATGTGACCCAAAAATACGGCGAAGATCGGGTTGCCCAAATCATCACCTTTAACCGACTGACCTCTAAAGCTGTTCTAAAAGACGTTGCGCGGGTATTAGATATCCCCTACGGCGAAGCGGATCGCATGGCGAAGCTGATCCCCGTCTCGCGGGGTAAACCAGCCAAGCTGAAAGTGATGATTTCTGATCAGACTCCAGCGCCTGAGTTTAAAGAAAAATACGACTCCGATCCCAAGGTGCAGCGTTGGGTCGATATGGCAATTCGCATTGAGGGAACCAACAAAACCTTTGGTGTACATGCCGCAGGTGTGGTGATTGCGGCTGAACCCATCGACCAAGTGGTGCCGTTGCAGCGCAATAACGATGGATCGGTGATTACACAATACTTTATGGAAGATCTGGAGTCTCTAGGACTCCTTAAAATGGACTTCCTGGGCCTCAAAAACCTAACGATGATCCAAAAGGCCGCAGACCTCATTGCCCAAAATCGTCAGGATGCTATCGACGTTGATCGTTTGCCCCTGAACGATCCTAAGACTTATCAATTACTGGCCAAAGGTGAACTAGAAGGTGTCTTTCAGCTTGAATCTTCAGGCATGCGACAGGTTGTGCGGGACCTCAAGCCCTCGAACTTAGAAGATATTTCTTCTATTTTGGCCCTGTACAGGCCGGGCCCTTTGGATGCAGGTCTCATTCCCAAGTTTATTAACCGTAAGCACGGACGCGAACAGATTGAGTATCAGCATCCCATTTTGGAGCCGATTCTCAACGAAACCTACGGCATTATGGTCTATCAAGAACAGATCATGAAAATTGCCCAAGAAATGGCAGGGTACTCCCTTGGCCAAGCCGATTTGCTGCGGCGGGCGATGGGTAAAAAGAAAGTCTCTGAAATGCAGAAGCATCGCGAAATTTTTGTTGATGGTGCGGCGAATAATGGGGTGGCGAAACAGATTGCCAGCGAATTGTTCGATCAAATGGTGCTGTTTGCTGAATACTGTCTCAGTGGAGAAACAGAAGTGTTGACCCTTGAATACGGTTGGATTCCGATTCAAAAATTAGTCAATGAACAGTTAGACGTCACTGTTTTTTCGCTGCATCGAACTGGATATTTATATACACAGCCGATCCGACAATGGCACCATCGTGGCTATCGTGAGGTGATTGAGTATCAACTCGAAGATGGCTCTACACTGCTAGCAACGCCAGAGCATCGCTTTATGACCACGGAGGGATGCATGATGTCGATTGAAGATATTTTTGCCAAAGGCTTGAGCTTGCACCAAGTGGACTTACCCGCCTTCACTATGGCAGCTTAGTGAAGGATGAAGGCGGAGCATCGGTAGATTTGATGTCATCCATTCCGATGTTGAAACCGTATTATTAGCAAAGCCTTTGTCAAGGGCGAGTTGTATCAAAAGTGTAGACGCAGTAGACAGTACGATCACTCTCAATAGAAGATTAAAGATATAGAGACGGGGGAGTCGTGTAGCATCTGGATGGGCTTATGCCACGCATCGATGTATTAGGTGTTGAACATACATACGACCTGACAACCCCTGTCGCGTCTGGGCCTGTGTTGGTCTTTGTTCATGGATGGCTACTCAGTCGTCGCTATTGGATGCCCTTAATTGAGCAGCTTGCCCCGTCATATCAATGTTTGTCTTATGACTTGAGAGGCTTTGGCGAATCTCGTCTTCCGGAGGTTGTGTCTTCAACGCAGCCCCTTGATGCGAAGTCTATGCGGTTCGACCGAGAGGTCATTGCTGCTAATGTTGGGTTGCCCGAAGCGCTTTCTCCCTACAGTCTGGCGGCCTATGCTCAAGATCTGGTTGTCCTTCTGAAGCAACTGAATATCCCTCGGGCTTGGATTGTAGGCCATTCCTTGGGTGGCAGTATTGCGCTGTGGGCAGCGACCCTAGCGCCACAAGTGGTTGAGGGTGTCGTCTGCCTGAATGCGGGAGGGGGCATCTATTATAAAGAGGCTTTTGACCAATTTCGCCAAGCGGGTCAGCAAATGCTGGGTGTTCGTCCCCGCTGGTTACCTTATTTTCCCTGCATCGATCTGCTGTTTAGTCGGATTATGGTGGCTAGCCCTCTCCAAAGAGATTGGGGTAGACAACGGGTGGTTGATTTTGTGGCTGCCCATCCGGAGGCGGCTTTGCGATCGCTACTTGATTCGACCTCGCCGGAGGAAGTGCATCGATTACCGCAGGTGGTTTCTCAGATCCAACAACCCGTTTATTTTTTGGCAGGTTTGCAAGATCGGGTCATGGAACCCAGATATGTGTACCATTTAGCCAGTTTCCACCCTGGTTTTTGTGATGGGACTTCGGCTGTGATAGAAATACCCAACTGCGGCCATATGGGCATGCTGGAACAAACAGATGTGGTGGCATCGCATTTGCACGCCATCGTGTCGTCTCAGGACTGTGTTTGCCCCCCGTCCTACGCTGCTCAACCGTATGTTTCCAATTAGTTTTGTGGTTTGCTCTGGCGCAACAGTTTTGCCCATCGTGTGAGAACGCCGATATAAATAAACGCGAATCCGCACACAATACTGCCTAGTAGTAAGCGAATGGCATCCTTTAGCACACCAAAGCGGCGCTCGTTGATCGCTGCTTCAACTTCGTTACGAACATTCCGCTTAGACCGATTGATCTCGCCTACTAACAGTTCCTTCAGGACCTGAGGGGGCTTGGTTTGCACTGCGGCTTGCAGGTCTGGATTCTTGAGGCGGTTGGCGAGTGCTGCAAGTTCTGCTGTTGAATTCAGTTGTTGGAGTCTATTGCCCAAGTTAACCAGTTGGTTCGTGCGCTGTTCAACCTGCGGCCCAATTTGGATCGTTAATTGCCTGTCGAGACGCAAAGAATCCAGCACCAGCGGTGGAGTCAGTAAAAAATAGAGAACGCCCGCAATGGTTGCGCCCCAGGATAGTGCTTTAAGGCTCAGGCGTTCAATGTTAACTCGTTCTTCAGTTCCCCGATAAAACACGAAGGCCAATCCAATTAAAGGCACAGGGGCACGTGCAACCAACGCACCAATGGTGTTCAACTCCCAGGTTGAATCCATCAGTTTCAGAGGAATGAAGAGTGCAATGAAATCGATGCCCGATAGGAGCAGGAGCGTATATCCGATGCTTCTTACCAGGGTGATGGTGGAAGCCTCAATTTTAAAGTTGAAATTCGCAGACATGGGCGTTGGCTATCTATAGGAAACAGAGGAGTCAATCGAAGGTGGTAGGCAAGATACTCCTCTGGCGCATTTTAACGGTAAAGGGTCATCACATCTGTAATTGCCAATCTAGACTGAGCCCCTAAGTTAAGCGGCGACTGATGGCCTAAACTCAAGTGTTCAGCCGCTGCACAGGCAATCATGGCTGCATTATCGGTACACAGCGCCATTTTAGGAAAAATAATCTTTAATCCGTGGGGTGCGGCTGCTGCATGTAGTTGCGATCGCAACGCCCGGTTGGCAGCAACGCCCCCGCCAACCACCACGGTATCTAGACCTAAATTGACCGCACATTGAATCGTGCGTCGGGTTAACGCTTTTGCCACCGTGTATTGAAAACTCGCGGCTAAATCAGCAACCGGAAGATCGGCTGTATCAGACTTAAGACTGTCAATTAGCCGCAGCATCGCGGTTTTAAGCCCGCTAAAACTCGTGTCATAGGGATGGAAGCCGCCATCCGGCAACGAAATATTACCTTCAGGCAAGGTAAAGGCATGGGGATTGCCCCCCTGTGCTGCGCGATCAATGGCTGGCCCTCCGGGATAACTTAACCCCATCAAGCGAGCCACTTTATCAAATGCTTCGCCTGCCGCATCGTCACGGGTTTGGCCCAGAATGTTGTACTCACCACACCCTTTGACCTCAATTAAGCTAGTGTGTCCGCCAGACACCAACAGACATAAAAACGGAGGTGCGAGCTGGGGTGCCTCTAAATAGGAGGCGTAAATATGTCCTTCTAAGTGATGAACCCCAATCCAGGGTTTGTCGTATAGCACTGCCAAAGTTTTAGCGGCGCTGAGCCCTACCAACAGAGATCCGACCAGTCCCGGTGCACAAGTAGAGGCAATTCCATCGAGATCCGACCAGTCCACCCCTGCTTCAGCCATGGCTGCACTTACAGTTGCGTTGATTGTCTCTACATGTTGCCGTGAGGCTATCTCTGGGACCACACCGCCATAGGCCTGATGCGTCAGTACCTGAGAAGCCACCACATTACTCAAAATGTGACGTTTTTTAACAACTGCTGCTGCAGTTTCGTCACAACTCGTTTCAATTGCTAAAACAGTGGCCATTAGCTGGTAATTTTTTGGAATGAGTTAGCCTATTTCCTTCAAGCTTCAACCTTTACAGCCTGTTTTGTAAAGCAGTTGAAAACTTGAGCGTCCATAGGCTTGCTAGAGAAATGTTAATCTTTTGTTCAGTAAACGACTTGTTTCATAAGTAAAGGGAAACAATTCTATGCGTCGATTGTTTGCTCTCATTCTTGTTTTTACCCTTTGGGTAGGTTTTGCTCCGTCTGCTTCGGCAGATGTTGCTGGTTTAACGCCCTGTAAAGATACACCTGCGTTCCAGCAACGTGCAAAAACAGCTCGCGCCACGACTGATGATCCCAATTCTGGGGCAAAACGATTTGAGCGATATAGCGAAGCCCTCTGCGGTCCTGAAGGGTATCCTCATTTGATCGTTGATGGTCGCCTCAGCCATGCAGGCGATTTCATCATTCCTAGTGTCCTGTTCCTGTATATCACAGGCTGGATTGGCTGGGCAGGTCGCTCCTACTTGATTGCGATTCGCAAAGAAAAAGATACAGCAATGTCTGAAGTGATCATCAATGTTCCTAAGGCTGTTGGCTGCATGTTAGCCGCTTCTACTTGGCCATTGCTTGCACTCAAGGAATTCACCACAGGTGAATTGTTGGTTAAGGATAGCGAAGTCACAGTTTCGCCTCGCTAATCGAAGCGGATCTGTGATGTTTAGGGTCGTTTAATTGGATCCCTTATTCCTGAATTTGGAGAATACTATGTCAAAGTTTCTGTCTTCAGCTCCTGTCCTAGCTGCACTTTGGATGTCGGTTACAGCGGGTATCTTGATCGAGTTCAATCGTTTCTTCCCCGACCTTCTGTTTCATCCCCTCTAAGCCATCTGTTTTTCGGCCGTAAGGCAGGAAACACGGATTTAAAATCAACCCTATGTGAGCTTTTAAGGGTTGGTGGTTAGCTGCCTCGTTGTCTTAACATGAGTTGAGACTGTGGGGCAGCTTTGTTTTGGGCAATGATTGGTCGGCTTTGCGATCGCATAAATTTTGGTAAGCAATTCTGGACAAGAGCGCTTCTGGTCTGGTGTTGTGTGGTTTGGATGACGCCCCTATTGCAGGTGCATGAATGGATGAATTGAGTGGGCAGCGGTTAAGGGCCTCAAATAGACCAGTGCCGATTGTAAGTGCGCAGCAAATGCAGCGCATTGAAGAAACCCTGTTTGCGTCTGGGATGCCCGTTCCTGCCCTGATGGAAAAGGTGGGTGGGTTGCTGGCGCAGCGTGTTCAAGCGCTTTATCCATTGGCGCGTTATGCCCAGGTTGGCATTCTGGTAGGGCCAGGACACAACGGTGGAGATGCCTTGGTGGTGGCCCGAGAGCTATGGTTGCGAGGCTATCGGGTATCGATATACATGCCTTTTGCGCGGGCTAAGGAGTTGACCCAGGCCCATGCGCAATTTGCGCGATCGCTGTCTATTCCATTCGTCGATACCGTGGACCAGTTGCGTACTAGCGACCTGCTCATCGATGGTCTATTTGGGTTTGGGTTAGAGCGCGAATTGAGCGGTGACATTGCAGCAGTCGTAACAGAGGTGAATCAATGGGGATTGCCTGTTGTCAGTATTGATTTACCTTCGGGCATCCATACCGATACGGGAGCTGTGCTGGGTAGTGCCATTCGTGCAACTCATACCCTATGCCTGGGATTGTGGAAGTTAGGCATTGTTCAGGAGCAGGCGTTGGAGTGGGTGGGTCAAGCAGCGCTGATTGACTTTGATATTCCCGCAACGGCCATAGCCTTGCAATTGGGTCAATCGTTTCCGATACAGCGCTTAATGGCATCAGAGATGGTGGGTTTGCTGCCTTTGGTGCGTCCTCGCAGCACCCATAAGTATCGTCAGGGTCATCTACTACTGGTAGGGGGATCTCAGCGCTATGCGGGTGGCATTATTTTGTCAGCTTTAGGTGCGCGTGCGGCTGGGGTTGGCATGTTGTCGATTGTTGTGCCCGCTAGTCTAAAGGCTTTAATGGTCGCTCGGTTGCCGGATGCAATTGTCTATGAATGTTCAGAAACATCCCAGGGGGCGATCGCCAGCTTGCCCGATTCATTGGCACTGGATCGGTTCGATGTTGTGGCCTATGGCCCTGGTGTCACGACTGAATCCTCTACGGTATTAGAGCCGCTTTTGGGTAGTAATCGCCCTCTGGTGTTAGATGCAGACGGCTTAACCTTGCTGGCCCAGCTTGGTGTGGAACAACTCTCTCAGCGATCTGCAACGACAGTACTAACCCCCCATGCAGGAGAGTTTCAGCGTTTGTTTCCTGAGTTAGGGGACTTGCTGCCTTACGCGGCGGCCCAGCAAGCGGCTCAGGCTTACAACAGTATTGTGGTGTATAAGGGAGCCTGTACGGCGATCGCAGCGCCCAATGGTCAAGTGTGGCTCAACACGGAGAGTACGCCAGCCCTAGCACGAGGGGGTAGTGGAGATGT
>DATNQK010000630.1:0-8778 GCA_036704065.1 Stenomitos sp. | reverse complement strand
ATCCAGTCGTAGGACGCTTGCAACACGCTTAAGGACTCTGTAATGGCCTGCCAACCTGGCTCAAAGTACAGCCGATAGTAGTCCGAGGCTTGGACTTGACCTACGGGCTTCCCGCGCATAATCACTTGAGAAGTCATATTGCCCTGCGGCTTGAGCAAGATGGGATTCATCTCAACTTGAGGTCGTACGCCTGCGGCCCAAGCTTGCACCGCCTGGGCATGGCCTATTTCCAACCCTTCTTGAGTGACATAGGCATTAAGGGCCATATTTTGCCCCTTGAAGGGGGCGACGCGGTAGCCTTGACGCTTCAAAAGACGACAAATCACTGCCGCCAACATCGATTTTCCAGCGTGGGAGGTCGTCCCTACAACCATCAGAGCACGAGCCATGAACTAGAGTGCTCCATGCCAAAGGCGTCGCCAAAAGTCTTGCAGGCGATCGCGCAAGGAAGCCTGCCGGAAGCGATCGCCTTGCTGTTGCCACTGTTCCACAATCAAGCGACCAAGCGGTGTAAGCCGGAAACTATCGGTTAACCCTTGCCCATCGACCTCCCGACGTAACAAGCCGACCTGAATCAGCCATAACAGCGATCGCTCTACCGCGCGCTCTGACAACACCTGTGCAACATAGGCACCGCGCACACCTGCAGTTCCCGCAATCTCAGCCAAGGAAACACTTTGAACACCCATTGCAGCAAAAAGTGCAATGCGAAAAGGACTACACGCAACGGCTTGTCGTGCCCGTTGCAACGTTGTGCGGGGATAATCCATAAACAGTTACAAAATTTTATCTTTATTGTAGTAGTCACATGCATCATTCATCGCGACTCACCCTTGGCGATCAAGCACATTTGAGCAAAAACAGAAATAGCTAGACCCTAGCTCCAACCTGAGGTTATGGCGCTATAAATAGAACACTGAAACGCAATATCAGGCGTGCTTGCATTCTTTTTCATAAACCTTTTTAGACAAAGGTTTATGTTTCTTTACATTACGTTTTTCTTTTCATTAAGTTGGATGAAATATTATCGCTTCACCTTTCGAAGTAATTCATTTTTAGCCTACAGTAAAAGCACGTAAAAGCCAGCTTTCAGCATAGAAGCTTGAGCTCGCAAACATACTCCGAGCAAGGTTTAGCGTCTGCTTTCATCCTTACTTCAGCAGACCGTGCTCTAGGGCTTGCTTTTGCAATTTATACCCTCATAAAGCAATTATCTATCGTTATGACAACCACCTTACAAAGACCGGAACGGTCCAGTTCGTGGGAGCGTTTTTGTAGTTGGGTTACCGATACCAATAACCGCCTTTATATTGGTTGGTTTGGCGTATTGATGATTCCTACGCTCGCTTCTGCGACCATTTGCTTCATCATCGCCTTCATCGCTGCTCCTCCTGTGGACATCGACGGCATCCGTGAGCCCGTAGCAGGCTCCTTGATCTACGGCAACAACATCATTTCCGGTGCAGTTGTACCTTCCTCTAACGCCATTGGTTTGCACTTCTACCCCATCTGGGAAGCTGCATCCTTAGACGAGTGGCTGTACAACGGTGGTCCTTACCAGCTCGTTTGCTTCCACTTCCTATTAGGCATTTCTTGCTGGATGGGACGGCAGTGGGAATTGTCCTACCGCCTAGGCATGCGTCCTTGGATCTGCGTCGCCTACTCTGCCCCTCTGGCTGCCGCGTTTTCGGTGTTCTTGATCTACCCCATTGGTCAAGGTTCCTTCTCTGACGGGATGCCCCTGGGTATCTCCGGTACCTTCAACTTCATGTTCGTGTTCCAAGCAGAGCACAACATCCTGATGCACCCCTTCCACATGCTGGGCGTTGCAGGTGTGTTCGGCGGTAGCTTGTTCTCCGCAATGCACGGTTCGTTGGTAACCTCCACCCTGGTTCGTGAGACCACCGAAGTTGAATCTGCTAACTACGGTTACAAATTCGGCCAAGAAGAAGAGACCTACAACATCGTTGCAGCCCACGGCTACTTCGGTCGTTTAATCTTCCAATACGCATCCTTCAACAACAGCCGTAGCTTGCACTTCTTCTTGGGTGCATGGCCTGTGATTTGCATCTGGTTTACAGCAATGGGCATTTCGACGATGGCGTTCAACCTGAACGGGTTCAACTTCAACCACTCCATCATCGATAGCCAAGGCAACGTCATCAACACCTGGGCGGATGTATTGAACCGTGCAAACTTGGGCTTCGAAGTGATGCACGAGCGCAATGCACACAACTTCCCGCTTGACTTAGCTGCTGGCGAGTCTACCCCTGTAGCGCTCACTGCACCTGTCATCAACGGCTAGAGAAACGCGTCTCTTCTTGAGCCGCCCAAACACTAGCCCATTAAACCTACGAACGCGCTGCTCTGCTGAGTAGCGCGTTCGTTTTTGCACGAGGAAAACCAGCAGTGTTAAATCTCTATCGTGAGCAGTGCACCCTGAAATTCAGAGAGAGAAAGCTGTACATCTAAACAGATGAGCTTTTATCTCTACAACACGAGCATTGACAGGTCGTCCAAAAGTAGCTTGACAGGCGCTTCAGAGATCGGTATAAGGGAACTCATGCTTTTTGTTCTGGCTTTACTCCGATGCATGGCCAGGTTAGTCAATGGCTTAACTAACGAACTGCAACGTTGAGGAATCACCCGATGAAACGAAATCGCTGGCTACCCCTTCTTGGGCTAAGTTTGATGACGCTGAGCTTTTTTCCCCAAGTGGGCAAGGCCTTCGATGACAACAGTACGCAGTCGGTACAAGATATTTGGCGCAGTGGCTCTTTCCCTGTCGAAAACTTCCAGGGGTACACATCGCCGTTTGGCTATCGGGTATCGCCCACAGGGGGCTATACAACAGAGTTTCATAGCGGGTTAGATTTTGCAGCACCTGTAGGCAGCTATATTCGCAGTTGGTGGAACGGCCAAGTCATCAGTATTTCGGACAATACGGCCTGTGGAACATCCATCCGCATTCAATCTGGCTCATGGGTGCATGTGTATTGCCACATGATGGGATACGTGAGCAAAGATGGCCAAGGTTCCTACATTACCGATGGAGAAAGTGGTCTGCGCATCTACGCAGGGCAGTCTATCTCTGCGGGTCAACGCATTGGCCGCATCGGGATGACAGGACGCACAACTGGGCCTCATCTACACTGGACACTCAAGTACATGGGCAAGTATGTGGACCCAGCATTAGTATTGCGAGCCATGTATACGGCTCAGCGGCAATCGGGGTATATCTCCAGCCAGCCCTAGGCCAATCTTGCGTTGAGCGCCTCGCAAAACCTAATCGGGGCACTCCCAAACAAGAAAACATGGTTTGATAGGCGAATAAGCTTTAGTTTAAGAAGCGTGAATGGCTAGCCTCAGGCGCTTCTTTAAGGTTGTGTTATTGCCATGCCTATCGATCTGTTCGCCTTTTCGTTCTCGATTGAACCATTAGCGATACTGGGTATCGGGTTGTGGGCACTGACCTTATACCTCAGTTTTGCAGGGTTCCGGCAGCGGGTTATGAATGCCCTCTCGTCGTGGTTTAACTTTGCTGAGCGATCGCTCTATCTGTCTGAGGAAGAGTTTGAACGCACCCGTGAGGCCCGAGAGTCTCAGAATGCGTTCTGGGCTTCTATATTGGGAGTTTTACCGTTTCTCTTGCTAGGGGGGCTCTGCTCCTATGGCATTACGTTGGAACTAGGGCAAAGCTGGTCGATTAGCGTGGGGCTGATGGGAGCCATGTTGAGCGGCATTTACGAATTGGCGCGCAATAGCCAGGTTTAAGGTTTTTCAGAATTGAGGCTGACAGGTGGTGGGGTGTGCATCCCTGGCTGGGTCAGGTCGGCAGGCAACACGGAGTGAACCAGCGAGGCAAAGCGTTGGGCGGCACCGGGTTGGCTACGAATGTGTTGGAGTTCAGATTGGATGTGGTGCAGTGCTGAGGGATCAGCCAATAGCGCTGCAATGCGATCGCCCACCGTATCGGGACGCAGATGCCCCACCCATTCGGGCACAATTTCGCGTCCGGCCCAAATGTTGGGCCAAGCCCGTAGCCCTAACCCTTGGCGTAGCACCCAGGCATTGATCAGCTTCGCAAACCCAGAACCCAGAAATGGCAAATTGGCCAGCAGTCCGGGGATGCCATCCCACGCCCGCATGATATCCAGTTGTTGGGTGGGTAACAGCACCACCATGGGCACCGCTAAGGCAGTTAATTCCGCCGTGTTTGCCCCGACCGTTGTAATGCAAAGCCGACTGGCCGCCAAGGCATCGTAGGCTGGCACCTGAGTCCAAAGCAGAACACGGGTGCCTTGCTCGGTTTGCAGATAGGGGAGGCCGCTATCGGGTTGGCAAAGTTTGGCCCTACTGCCTTCAACGGCCTCAAAGTAAGGATTGGTCTGCGGGTCAGCAAACCGACTGAGATCGGTCAGAGTGAGCGTGGGTGCAACCGTGATTACCATTTGAACTTGGGGGCGGATTTGTTGCAGGCGATCAGCGATCGCAAGACCTAGGGGCACACCTAAACACAACTTTGCCGCCTTCGACCCCGGCAAAAGACTTACGAGTTCAACATCTGGCGATAGGTTTAACTGCTGGAGCACCGAAGCCTCATCGGCATTGATCACTTGGGCTTCTGCAATTAAATCTCCCACCCAATGCACTTTCGACTGAAACCGCTGGGCAACCCCCTGCATCACTTGGGGTCGGGCCGCACCACAGGCATCAATCCAGCGCAGCCAACGGGCAGACCATTCTGCATAGGTCACAATCCGATACCCCAAGCGCTTACCGATAAGCACCGCAAAAAACTGGTCACCGCCCAAAAATAAAACCACACCCTTACGCCGCCAGTCCCAAACCTGGGCCGTTTTACCAGAGCGCACAAAAGACCAAAATGCCTCGGGGTCTTGAACCCGATCTACCCCCTGCATCCCTGCCACTAAGTCACATTCACGACCACTGGCATGGGGACAAGGCGACAAAATCACCGAAATTCTGACCTGAGCCGTGTCTTGGCCCAGTTGCGATCGCAGCGCCTGCACCACAGGGCGTACCCAAGTCAGGACTTCTCCAGGGCCATTGGAGAGAATTAACACATCGATTGGTGCAGGATTGACTGCTGCTTGCATAACAAATCTTTAAGAAAGATGGATAAAAATGTAACAATAAGAAGCACTCCTGTTCTTCCATCTTGCACTTCCCATGGCAGCCCTGCTAGAGGCAACGCTCCTTGTCGATGGATATAACATTATCGGTGCGTGGACTGACCTTGCGCTATGTCGCGATCGCGATGGGCTAGCTGCTGCCCGCGAGGCACTGGTGAACGAACTGGCAAATTACAGTGCTTTTCAAGGCTATCGAACCCGTTTAATTTTTGACGCACACCAGCGTCGTGAATCGAGTGGCAGCTCTGAAACTGTGACGGATTCGCTAGAAATTGTCTATACCGAGTTTGGGGAAACAGCCGATACCCACATTGAGCAGTTTTGCGCCCAAGCCCGATTTCAGATCAAAGCCGCTCAGCACCGCCTAATTGTCGCGACCAACGACCGAGCACAGCAGCTCACCGTCGTGGGGTACGGCGCGGAATGGATGTCTGCCCAACAACTGATCTGCGATATTGAGGCCATTGGCTTACGGATTCGCCGCAAACAAAAATCTCAGTCTAAATCTCGGACACGATTGTTGTCCCACGCCCTTGACCCAGCCGCACAAAAGAAATTAGAGAAATGGCGACATGGATTGGGCTGAAGGCCTGCGATCGCCTGTGTTAAAGGTTCAGCAATTCAAGCGTTTATTTAAACCCTCAAAGATCCTCGATCAGCAAGCCTCTACCTCAGACAAACTCACCTCAAAAATCCCTGTCTAGCACGAGGCGAAACCCCATAGCATTTACAGTCGGTTGCGTTTAAGACCTGTTCTGACAGCGCCCAAACGTGGGAATCCTATTAATTCAGGCTGCCAACCTGTTCAATCTTTAACTTCCTCCATTGACAACATTCTGAGTCAATATTGCATCGCAAAACGTTGTAAAACGTTGTGGTACTCTAATTGTGTCGCAGGCTTAAGCCAGCCCTTAAAGGGCTGACTCGGTCACTTCAGTTCCAGAAAGGGTCGAGTCATCTTTAGGCTGTGTTGCGATTTGTCACCCTGCCCATCAACGCTGTATGTCTGCCTTCTCTCAGCTTCGGAAAGAGGTGTCAATGGTCGCTCTAAAATCTCGACTTAAAAACTACAGGCCCCTCGTGCTGGGCTACTACCGGGTTCTTTTTTGGTTTGAAGCGTTTGGGGTTCAACTCCTCAAACTCAAATCAGCCCTACGTGGGATTCCCTTTGTTATTCAAGATTACGTTCACCTCAAGCAACAAAATGCAGCGGTAGGCACCCCTTGGCGAGTGGGCTTTACGATGCCTTGCTTCCACGATAAATACGATTTTAGTGGCGTTGCAACGGGCGATTACTTTCATCAAGATTTACTGGTTGCACAGAAAATTTTTACCGCGCAGCCGCACAAGCATGTCGACGTAGGCTCTCGTGTTGATGGCTTTGTGGCCCATGTTGCATCTTTTAGAACCATCGAAGTCTTTGACATTCGGCCCTTAAACACAGCGCCTAAAAATATTGTGTTTAAGCAAGCCAATCTCATGGAATTGCCGGACAGTCTCTACAATTACTGCGATTCTTTGTCTTGCCTCCACGCAATAGAACATTTTGGCCTTGGTCGCTATGGCGATCCGATTGATATTTTTGGCTATCAGAAAGGGTTTGCCAGCCTCTGCAAGATGTTAAAAGAGGGCGGTACACTTTATTTTTCCGTGCCCATCGGCTCTCAAAGAATTGAATTTAATGCCCATCGGGTTTTTGCAATTCAAACTATCCTAGACATGGCCAACCCCACACTGAAGCTCGTGGACTTTTCCTATGTTGACGATCAGGGCCAATTGCATGAACACCCAGACCTCACCCCTGAGGCGATCGCCCAAAGCTTCAACTTAAATTATGGCTGTGGCATCTTTGAATTTCGCAAAATTGCCTAGCTTACGTGCATTGTAGGGTTGCAGACCTCATTTTCACCTTAGTTTTTTATTCACCTTGCTCAATTGATTGGGATGCAGACCCGCCATCATCGCAAAGCGCTTTTAATCTATACCCACGGGGCCGGAAGACTGGGAAACCAGCTCTTTGCCTACGCGCATCTCTTGGCATTTGTAGAAGAACATCCCGATGATTTTGAGCTAATTAATCTCTCCTTTATTCCCTACTCAACATTTCTGGCCCAACCTCCGCTGCTGCCCAGCCCCACCCCTGAAGGGCACCCCGTGCTGCATTTCCTTGCCACCCTCGCCACCATTGACCCCTCCCAGGGAAAGGTGTCTTGGCTCCCGGAAAAAGTACTCGTCAATTGCGCACGGCTGCTGCATGGGTACGGGGCGATCGCCCCCCACGGTCAGTCTTTAATTGTGGGCGACATTTACTACTGGTCCTTCATTGCAGGACAACGTTTAGAGCACCTTGATCTAGCATCCCCTGCTGTTGTAGAGCAACTGAACCGTAAGGCATTCTCTGTGCTTGCCGGGTGGAGCATTCGCAGTTGGCAATTGGTCGCCAAACACGAGAACGCTATACGCCAAAAGTTAGCCATCCATCCTCGCTATGCAACGGTGGCCACCACCTTTATCGATGGCCTGCGGCAACAGTACGACTTTCTGGTCGGCGTTGCCATTCGCCAGGGCGACTACCGCTCCTCCGCAGAGGTGTTCAAACGCTTTTTGTTCGAGAGCGATCAGTACGCACGTTGGATCGAGCAAGCCGCCGTGGCCTTTGCGGGTAAGGGACGGGTGGGATTTGTGATTACAGCAGACGAGCCCCAAGAGCGCGAGATGTTTGGCCCCCATGTCCACTTTTCCACGGGAATTGCAGGCGGGAACGGTCATTATCTAGAAAGTTTGATGGAGCTAGCCCTGTGTGACGTACTGCTCACCTCAGCTACCACCTTCGGCATTTGGGCTGCCTTCTTAGGCAATATCCCCATTATCCTCCTATGGGATGCTAACCAGCAGGTTCAAGCAGACGCTGTTGTACATTATCTGGAAGCATTACAACAGTTTGATCAGATCAGTGACTCCCTCTTGCAGTGGAGCCGTTGATGGGTTGAATTGCCGCTGCTGATGGGATTGTTTAAGCAAGTTAAGGTCAAGTATGCCAACGGTCTCTGTCGTCATTCCCGCCTATAACGCTGAGCAGTATATTTTAGAAACCATTCGTTCGGTCCAGAACCAAACCTTTTCAGCGTTTGAAATTCTGGTGGTTGATGATGGTTCCACAGATCAAACCTTAGCCCTATTGGAAACCCTCAACGAACCTCGCCTACGGGTGATCACAGGCCAGCATAAAGGGGTTTCAGCCGCACGCAACTGCGGCATTGCCGCAGCACAAGGTGAATTTATTGCATTTTTAGATGCAGATGATTTATGGACACCTGACAAGTTACAAGACCAAGTTGAGGCATTGCAGCGATCGCCTGCTGCGGGGCTGGCCTATAGCTGGACCTACTACTGGATGTATGCCGTAGAAAAAGCGTCCAGAACGACGTCTTTGGTGCGATCGCAAGTTTCTGGCACCGACGCCTACCGTACCTTCCTGCAAGAAAATGTTGTCACCAGTGGCTCAAACATTACCGTGCGCCGTGCCGCAGTTGCAGCCGTCGGTGGCTTCGACGAGAGCCTAACCCACGGCGAAGATTGGGAATTCTGCTGTCGGATCGCTCGAACCTGGGAAGTGATTTTA
>DATNQK010000629.1:0-1791 GCA_036704065.1 Stenomitos sp. | reverse complement strand
CCCCGAGGGTCGTCATAGGGTCGGCGGAGCATGACGGCAACAATGTATTTCTTGCCGTTGGGCATGAAGACAATCCCAGCATCACCAATCGCGAAGCCGATATCCCCCGTTTTATGCGCAATTTCAGCCCCCCGCCCGATGCCAGGTACCAAAAGGCTACGGGTGTGACAGGTTTTTAAAATGGCGATCGCCTTGTTGCGGCTACTGGGGGAAAGGAGATTCCCCTTGGCCAGCTTGGTGAGGATGAGGGTTAAATCTTGGGCACTGACGGTATTGGTACCCGACAAATCTGGCAACCAGTTGCGGATCGCGGTATCTTGCAGACCCCAACTCCGAAAACGTTGATTTAAAACCGCAGCGCCACCCAAGCGCTTGATGATCATATTGGTCGCGGTATTATCGCTGGTTTCAATCATTTTGCCGACGGTATAGAGCGCCGAGAAAGACGCCCAAGGCCGCATGTCTTGCATGTATCCTGACCCAGAGGCCATCAGTTCGGGACGCATCACTAACTTTTCGCTAAGGCTCACTTTGCCTGCATCTAAGTCTTGGAAAAACGCTATCAAAATCGGTAGCTTGATCACACTGGCAGCGGGGAAGGCCTGTCCTCCTCTGGAATTTGCATAGTCCCCCGTTTCTAAATCCAACACAAAGAAGCTAGGGTTAACTACTGGATAGCGTTCATGAACCGCAGACAAGCGCTGCTCTAGCCATTGCAGATTTTGTCCTAGTTGCAAAGTGCCACCCACAGTTCCACTGCGCACAAACTGCGGCGGAACAACGGGCACAGCAACACCGACCTCTGCATTCTGCGGCAGGCGATCGCCGCGATTGGGTTCGGGCAACGCCAAGGACCAACTCGATTGAGAGGCTGCACGGACTTTAATCTGACCAGGGTCAACCCCATAGGAATCTGCCAGTTCTACGACAATTCGAGCCATTTGGGGACTAAACTGGCCAATTCGTAGCGATTTATATTTTCCTTCTAGCCCACTCAAGACTTTAGGCCGTCCTAAGCGAATGCCTGGCAAATCAACTACAAGACGGGTGGGCGAACCAATCACCTTAACCACGGGCCGCACTTCATCATCGGTGGTGAAGGTAAGACGGTCCCCTTGAGCATCAAATTTCCAAGAGGTCAGGGTATTAGCAGTCGCTGGCAAAGCCAAGGCTAAAACGCTTAAAACTGTGGCAGGGAGTAACTTCAGCGTCATTCAATTTCTCCGAGAGAGGCAGTGATAACAGACAAGAAGGGCATTGCAGAAGCCTCTACAACCGCACCTAGAGCATCAGAACTGTTGGGTCTAAAATGAGTCTTATTGCAGGAACCCCGCCTCTGTCGTTTTGTTCCGCACAGATGGGTGCAGTTCCCTCATGAAATGGGGTCAACGGGTTCAACAGGGAGTGGGTCTGTAGTGGTGGCTTGATGCAGTACTGAAGGCTGTAAAAGTTGTGAAAGATGGCGGCATAATACCCCATTTTGGTCCTCGGTGCCGATACTAATCCGAAGTTTATCGGCGACACCAGGCAGGTTAAAATGCCGCACTAAAATACCGTTGGCTTTCAGCGCCTGCTGTAAATCTAGAGCGGGGTGTCCTGCGGGAGGCTGCACCATCAAGAAATTGCCCTGCGAAGGCCAAACTCGAAATCCTAACGCCTGAAGCTGTTGGCTTAGGGTAGCGCGGGAACGTCGCACTTGGACTACGGCCCAGTTTTTGTAGTCTTGGTCGCGAATGGCGGCCGTTGCCAGACGCATGGCGATCGCATCAACCGCGTAACTGTCCTTGATTT
>DATNQK010000628.1:0-2158 GCA_036704065.1 Stenomitos sp. | reverse complement strand
CATTAACGAGATCAACGGCGAGACGACGATTGCCACCCCTTCGCGATGCAGCGCCGGTATCTGATAGCACAGCGACTTTCCCCCACCGGTAGGCATAACCAGGAAGACATCGTCGCCGGCCAGCACCTGCTCGATCACCTGCTGCTGGGGAGCACGAAAGGAATCGAAGCCGAAAACGGTTTTAAGGGTGTGGTGGATAGAACTCGACATTAGGAGGGTATTTCAAGTTTCCAAACTGTCTTTGCCTGTTTGGCCAGATAGCGCTGCCTTTCTTGTACTACGTCTGGCGACCATTTATCGTATCCAATATTTTTCGTCATAAAATACCGACTTTGCATGTATATTGGCAGCTTATCTTCAAAGCATTTATTGGCCGCATCTTTTGAGTTCAAGGTTTTTTCAAGAAGCGTATAGTTACCAAGCCTCTCTCTAAATCTCTCCTGATCAGCTTCAGAAAACCCATTGCAGCGTGCTTCAGTTGGATTCTCCGGCAAGATGTGCTCAATGGTTGCCTGCGCAGTCTCATCATTTAGCTCTTTCGGTTCCAGTTGTTTTTCTAATTGGCACAAAATATAGCGCAAGCGTTTACCGCTTTTACCATTAGCTTTGAGAGAAAGAGTTGAAAAATCCGATTCAAATTCCTCATCTGGAATATAAATGGGAGCGAGCAAGCGACGAACCTCTGCCAAATTTTTAGCTTCCCCTCTACGAAGCGCTAAAGATGCACGATTATATACTTCTTCCAAGATATGAGTGCTGCGTCGGCTCACGCCATTGAAACGAACCGAAATAACGGCACAGTATCGAAGTACTTCAACATTCTCCGTCGCATTTAATAAATCTTTTGCCGCAAGCACAAGAGGTATATATTGTTTTACACTAAATAGGTTGAGAACACGTACATGTTCTTTTGCTCCAGGATAATCTAGCCAGAAGGGATCATTATGATCCCCGAGCGCCTGATACCATGCCGCGTCAACCTCCAAGCTACGCAGAAGCTTGAACACGTCTTGCATATCAATTACTTCTCGACTAAGTATTTTAAACAATTCTTTCTGACGCACATAAGGTCGCAGTGAGTTTAAATGATGGCGCAGAAACTCAGGCAACCGCGCATTACCGACGAGGTCAGTAATACGATTCCACTGGTGTAGTAGTGGCTCCATCTGTCCTTTGCTAAGACGGTCAGCCAAGGATAAAAGATAATTTTTAAGAAGATCAGTCTCAGTAAGTTCGAGTCCTCTAGCGTTTAAAGTTTCAAAAACTGTGTAAGCACTGAGTTCATCTTGAACACGCACACTAATAAATAAAAGGCGTTCACTCACAATTTCATTTATGAATGCTGCAATACTTTCCCCATTCAAATTTTCATGAAAATAGTCTCGCAGCTTTTGTTTGAAGAAAAGGAAACACTCCCACATCAACCTTTCAGAATCAGAGAGATTTCTTACGCCACCTGCAGGCGATACAAGCTGAGAAAGGTTCAATTGATAGAACTTGTTGTCATGTTCATTAAGCCTTAATTTACTAACAACACGTAATGACACCGGATCCTTTGATCCAATAAAAGCAGACTCTAGCAAGTTGGCGCGGTTACCATTTGACTCAGCATCAATCCCTGCACTTTGAAGCTCACGTAGACAGGAAATGGACGCCAAAACCAGAATACTTAAAGTGGCTATTCTCTGTTGACCATCAATTATTCTAAATTTTTTCCGGTCTCCTGACTGTAGAACTATGGCACCCATGTAATGATCATTATCGTGATCATACAAACTGCGTATATCTTCCCACAAGTCCTCCCACTGCTCAGTTTTCCAAGAATAATCGCGTTGGTAAGGCGGGACCTCATAAAGCTTCCCATTGCTAAGCAGCTCTTTAAGATCTTCAGTGTCCGTATTCAGCAGACTTGAGTTTGTCCGTCCCATTTTCGCTTACCTCGCAGCCAAAATTATAGCTCCGCCAGCGTCCCCTGCCAGCTTTCCTTGAGCACAGCCAGATCGGACTGTACAACGGTGTTCCCTTCAATGGCCTCTATCTTCAGTACCGGCTCTTCGGTCACGACACCGATACGGGCAAAACAGTCGTCAGCCATCACCGCCTCGAAAGCCTCGGCTTTATCGCGATGCACGGTCACCAGCAGGCGCGATGCGCTCTC
>DATNQK010000627.1:0-2837 GCA_036704065.1 Stenomitos sp. | reverse complement strand
CCAGTAAACCCTCGGCACGTCCCCAGCGAATCAATCGTCCCGTCTTGGCACTGACCTTGTTGGCAGTGACACTGCTGACAACTACCTTGGCTGGACTCAGTTTAGAGCGGTCTGACCTGAAGGTGACTGAATTACAAGCCCATCCAGAGTTGCTATGGCAGGGATTACCCTATGCGATCGCCCTGCTGACGATTTTAGGTATTCATGAATTGGGGCATTACTTGACGGCGCAGTATTACCGCATTAAATCTACGCTTCCCTACTTCATCCCCTTGCCATTTGCATTTGGCACCTTCGGGGCCTATATTCAAATGCGCTCCCCCGTCCCCCATCGCAAAGCGCTCTTTGATGTTGGCATTGCAGGGCCATTGGCTGGACTGGTCGTCACCGTCCCGATTTTGATTTGGGGGCTGATGCATTCGGAATTGGCGCCCTTACCAACCAAGGCGACGACCCTCTCGTTGGATGCATTTAACCCTCGCTTTTCCATTGCGTTTGCTGCCCTTTGCCGCATCATCTTCTCTGGCGACTTAACGGGTACGGTGGGCATCCATTTGCACCCTGTGGCAGTCGCCGGATGGTTAGGCCTAATTGTGACGGCCCTTAACTTGATGCCCTTTGGTCAACTGGATGGTGGTCATATTGTGCATGCTATGTATGGACAACGCATGGCGATCGCCATTAGCCAAGTGTGCCGGATTTTGGTGTTTTTACTTTCCTTTTTTCAGCCAATCCTGCTGTTCTGGTGTATTGTGCTGCTCTTTATGCCTGCGGCGGACGAACCTGCCCTGAACGATGTGTCTGAACTCGACAACTACAGAGATGCGCTGGGGTTATTGGCCTTGAGCGTTTTACTTTTGATTGTGTTGCCAGTGCCGCCGGGGTTAGAATCGCTGTTCTTCTTGGCAAACCCAACGCCATAAAGGGTGAGAGGGACCTTGTTGGCGAATGCGAAATGCACGTTCTTGGAGACGTAACTGTTCACTTCGGGGCAGTCCAAATGCCCAATTGCGCCCTTGTCGTACCAGTACCGCTGCCGTCATGCCGATGCAGATGGCTAGGCCAAAGGCTGCGAGTTGATGATAAGCCAACCCGTACTGCACGGCTGCCCAAGTGAAATAGTCCATCAATAACTGAATTCTAAAGCGCAGTTGCCAAAGGCTGAGGGCTCCTACGGTTAGCCAGAGCCCTGCCACAAAAAAGCAGCGCCCGTAGACTGTGAGACGGTACAGCCGCTGCATGTCAGTTTGAAGCTGCTCGTTGTGTTGTAGAGGCGGATACCCCTCTGAGTTTGGAGGGTGGGCTTGGTGCCCTTGTTGATGCCGAAGATTGTGCATGGATTGACCGCGTCAAAACACCTTATGAAGAAGAGTCGGAAGAAGATTCTCTTTGCACAGCACTGATAGGTACGGTTGCCTGTTCCACCTTCCGTTGCACATGTTCTCGCCACCAGACCAACAGCGTGCTGGCGATAAAGATGCTGGAATACGCTCCTGCTGCGAAGCCGATGATCAGCGCTAGGGCAAAATATTTCAGGGTTGCGCCCCCAAAGAAAAAGATGGCAACAAGGGGGAGCAAGGTGGTCAAGGTGGTGTTGATAGAACGACCTAATGTTTGATTGACAGCTATGTCAACGGTTTCCGCGATCGCTTCGTTGGGCTTCACATTCTCCCGCACGCGATCATAAATCACGACGGTGTCATTGATGGAAAATCCAGTAATGGTTAACAGTGCCACAATGAACAAACTGTCAGCTTCAATGCCAAAGACTAACCCTAGGATGGAAAAAATCCCAACTGTAATCAGAATGTCGTGAAACAGAGCGACAATACCCCAAAAGGCATAGTCAAATTGGTAGCGAATGCTAAGGTAGACCGCAATACCACCAAACGAAACCAGTAATGCTAGCAGTCCTGAGGTTAGAATTTGCTGGCCTAGCGTTGGACCGACGGTATCAATTTGACTTTTTTTGGTATCAAAGGGGCCTATCTTTTGATTAAGTGCCGATTCAACTTTGGTACGTTTTTCAAAGTCAAGGGTTTTGGTGCGGATAGAAACAGCTTGCTGCTGTTGCCCTAAGATTTGGATGCTGCTATCTCCTAGCCCCTGGCTTACCAGGGCATCACGGACTTCTTCGATCTCGATGGGTTTACTACAGGCACTGGGCTGTTGGCAATCGCGCTCAAATTGGAGGCGAGTTCCACCCACAAAATCCAAACTCGGTCGTAGCGGTGCGCCAAATTGCGTGAAAGAGATCACCATTGCCACAATCCCGGCCAGGATGACCGCAATGGAAATAGTCCACCAGAGCGATCGCTGTTGATTTAGAACCAATTTCATCGAGATACCTCTGCCGCTTGAGGACCATAGAGTTGTGGTTTGCGCAATTGAGGCGCGCCAATGGCCAGAAAGAGTAATGTACGACTACAGGTCAGTGCTGTAAACATACTGATGGCGACTCCTAACGCCAAGGTCAGGGCAAAACCCTTCACAAAACCTGTCCCCAACCAAAATAATGCTCCACAGGCAATCAGCGTGGTGACATTGCTATCCAGAATGCTGGAAAATGCGCGGTTAAAGCCAGATTCAATGGAACGATAGAGGGTTTTGCCAGCCCGCAATTCCTCACGGGTGCGTTCAAAGATCAGTACATTCGCATCAACGGCCATCCCAATGCTAAGGATGAACCCAGCAATTCCAGGCAGGGTCAAAGTTACGCCAAGTAAGACAAAGGAGGCATAGGTTAACAGTGCATAAACCGCTAAGGCAATATCAGCAATTACCCCTGGTAGTCGGTAATACACGCCCATAAAAATAAAGACCAGAAATAAGCCTGC
>DATNQK010000626.1:0-11321 GCA_036704065.1 Stenomitos sp. | reverse complement strand
AACCGATCCTCCGAGGTCTTAAAGGGGTCAATATTGGTATCTTGCTGGCGATTACCCTGACAACGATTCTGGCCACACGGGTTTTGATTGGAGGCACCACCGCGCCAATTGTGGCAGGGCTCTGGGCCGGATTGAATCCTTACTTACTGATCGCTGTTAACGATTTTTATTCGGATTTATTTGCTGCGCTGCTCTTTACAATTTTGTGCGCGAGCTTGGCCTTAACCGTTAGCCTTAGTCCCTTGCGGCGATCGCCAAAGCAAACCAAAGGCTGGCCTGCACTTGGAGCAGCGGTGATTGCAGGGTTAGCGTTAGGGGGATTGATTTTAGTTAAAGCAGTCTTTATCTACACAGGGGTTCTGATTCTCTGCGGGTTTCTAGGGGCAGCGTATCAGCTCAAGTCTTGGCAACCCCTGCGGCAGGGCCTAGCGGTTTTGCTGGTAGGTTACCTAGTGGTGGGGGGATGGATATGGCGCAACTATACCCAGTTGGGACAAGCATCTGTAGCAGGCCGTGATGGTGAAATTCTGGCGATTCGCGCTGAATATACACAGGCCACTTGGCCCGAATATATGCTCTCCTTCTGTGCGTTTACCCCCATCTGCAAGGATGAGATTTTGCCACGCATTGCACCCCAAGCCGCCATCCATTTACACGAAAGTAAACGGGGTGGGTTCTATCGCCGCACCAAAGATCGCATTGATGCGATGCGCAAGTCCCATTCAGGCTCCATCTCCGCAGGGCAAGCAGACATCGATAAACAGTTATCGAAAGATGCGATCGCCTTAATTCGTCGCCACTGGTTCAAACATTGCGCCTTAATTTTGACCTTTGCCTATCGCGGGATGCTGCCACACTTCCCGTACTTTATTGCCTTCTGGGTGTTTGTCGGCATCGCGTGGCGCACACAAAACCCTAGCCTTTGGCTGTTCTTAATTCCATCGCTCTATAGCTTTTGCGTTTATGCACTAGCCAGTCACTATATTGATCGCTATAGTGTGCCACTGCTGCCCAGCCTCTCCATCCTACTGGCACCGCTTTCCGTCTCAGCCGTGCGCTCTCGGTTTAGCAAAACACAGAATCGGCGATCGCCAACCTTAAACCAAACGCCTTAGTGCCGCCTTGCCACTGAGCAATGAACTACACACCGTAAATCATTGCCATGCCTTGTGGTTCATGACTATATTTCCCGCTTTTGGCTGGACGATAGGTTTCGTTGTAAAGACAAAAACTGTCGGGATGCTGCACCACAGCTTGCATCATCTCACGGTGAAATTTGCTGCGAAAAAAGTCCATGAGGCGGTCTTCCGACTGCCAGTAACTCGCCATCACAATTTCCTTGGGGCCGCAAACGCCAGCTTTGACTTGAATACAGCCCGGTGCCTTTATCGTCGATTGCTCCATTGCCCTTAAATTCCGCCATATCCAAAAGAATCCAAAGCGATCGCGGGCAATCATACCGTTAACAAATAAAACAGCCTGAGGATGCTCAGGGATTTCCACCTTGTAAGACATAGACTTGAGCATAGTTAGTTTCCTGCAAACAGCCTTACCAATATTCAACTTTTTGAATATACACAGCATAGTATATTCAAAAAGTTGAATATGTCAATTGAACCGAGGAATTCAAGTTTTGGCACTAGCACATGCAATTTTGGCAACACTGATGGACTGTCCTTCTAGTGGATACGACCTCAGAAAGCGATTTGAAGGCTCTGTCGGCTTTTTTTGGCAGGCTAGCTTTCAGCAGATCTATCGAGAATTGGCCAAATTGGAAGAGCAAGGGTTAGTGCAAGGTGATGCGATTAGCCAAACCAAGCGTCCCGACAAGAAGGTATTTGCGGTAACGCCAGAGGGCGAGGCATTTTTACAGGAGTGGATTCGAACCCCCTGCGACACCGCACCTTTGCGCGATGAGTTATTGGTCAAAATGTTTGCAGGCTTCACTGTTCCCAGAGGAACCATCTTGCAAGAGTTGAAAGCTCACCAATTGCTCCATCGTCAACGATTGGAAGTATTCCACCACATTGAACAAACGTTTTGCTCAGATCCCAAAACTTTGTCAGACCATGACCGCTTCCGTTATCTCACCCTTCGCAATGGCATTTATTTTGAACAAGGCTGGCTGGCTTGGTGCGAAGAGGCGATCGCCACAGTAACCCAAACGAGCTAACGCAGCTCCAGAAAATCAAAGCTTGTCCTAGCAACACTTTGCACCTAGTGTTAATACCGCTGAGGCAAGTATGAAATTGGGTTGTTGAGTGGGATTGCAGTCCGCACATGCTAGGCGTAAGGATTAGAGGCATAAGCAAGGTTTTCAACCAAACTGCTAAGCACTTTCTTTAATGATCGCTACGCCAAATCAACTCTTTGTTCCAATCGCTTTAACCGAACTAAGAAAGCACAAGCATCGCCCCATCCCCAGAGTGCCCCTGCAATTCGTCTATAGTTGACAAGGCAAAGGATGAATTGAGGAACGAGTCGTGTTCAGACGGCTACAATCGATTGTGCGGCGTGCGTTTCGGGTCTTGCGATGCTCTAAGAAACTTCAAACAGGTCTGTTAGTTGTCCTTCTTTTGGGCCTCTGTACCGCTACAAGTACAGCATCGCCACAACCGTCCAGCCTGACAGCACAGCTCGCTGCCCCTTCTACTTTCGATATCGCACTCATTGGCGACTTGGGCTACAACCCCGCAGAAGAAAGCCAGTTTGCCACCCTCATGCAAGACTTAGACCGCGCCAATATTGAATTTATCGTTCATGATGGCGACTTTAAAAACGGCGTCTTTCCCTGCACTGATCAAGTATTTCAGGACCGTCTGGCTGGGTTTCAACAATCGCGGCATCCCTTTATTTATACTCCTGGCGACAACGAGTGGACCGACTGTCACCGCGCAGGCAGCGATCCTTTAGAACGCTTAGCCAAACTCCGCACGTTGTTTTTTGCCACTGGCACTAGCTTGGGTCAAACCACAATTCCCTTAGAACGGCAAAGTGCTGCCTTTCCAGAAAATGCCCGATGGACGCGGGGCAATGTGCTGTTTGCAACCCTCCATGTGGTCGGCAGCAATAATAATCTGGGCCGTACGCCTGAAATGGATAAGGAATTTACCGCCAGAAACGCAGCCAATATAGAGTGGTTGAAGTCCTCATTTCAGATGGCCAAACAACGCAACTTGGCTGGCGTTATGGTAATCATGCAAGCCGATATGATGTTTGAGGCCCCAGCCAATAAGCGAACGGGCTTTAACAATACCATCGCAGTCCTCCAAGCAGAAACGGAGGCGTTTCAAAAACCCGTGGTACTCGTCCATGGCGATTCGCATTATTTCAAAATCGATAAGGTGTTGGTTGACCGTCAAAACCAACGCCTCCTCAAATTCACCCGTGTAGAAACCTTTGGCACACCAGATGCCCACTGGGTCAAGGCAACCATCGACGCAAACTCGGCCAATGTGTTTGAATTTTCACCTGTGCTCGTGCCCGAAAACCTAGCACCTTAGTCTCTCCTCATGGGCGAGGAAAGATTCTCTGCCCCACGCCTAGCGAGAAACCTGCGGCAGCTTAAGCACTAAGGTCACAATTCCATTTGTAGTCCCATGAAGTGTCAATTCGCCTTGATGCGCCCGTACAATTTCACGCGCGAGACTGAGGCCCAACCCTGTGCCTTCTACCTGTCTTGTCCGAGCTGGATCGCCCCGATAAAACCGATCAAAGAGGCGATCGCCTCCCTCAGACAAGGCCTGGGCAGAGGGATTGGTCACGGTAGTAATCACATCCTGACCTTGGCGTTTAGCCACAATTTTAATCCACCCATCAGATAGGTTATATTTCGCTGCATTGTCGACCAGATTTTGTAACACCTGGGTCAGTAAGTCGCGATCGCCCCATACCTGCAAATTTCCGTCCACATGGGTGCGCACTTCTAAATGCGGTGCCATTAACTCTAGATCTTCCAGCATTTGTTCAATCAGGCCAGAGAGATCAACCTCAGTGCGCAGCAGGTTAATTTTGCCTGCATCTGCCAGAGACAAGAGTAAAAGTTTACGCACAATCCCCGTTAAGCGACGCACTTCATCCAGCATGCTACTCAGGTCTTGCTGCAATTGCGAACCCGCCTCAGCTTGCAGCAAGGCTTGTTCCAACTCCCCTTGCAAAATTGCCAATGGTGTTTTTAACTCGTGGGCTGCATCTGCACTAAAACGAGAGGCTTGCTTAAAGCTGCGCTCAAGATTTTCTAGCATTTGGTTAAAGACTTGGATCAGCGCCACAAATTCCACATCTGAGGTATCGATAGGAACGCGTCGATCTAAACCCTGGGCAGTCACCTGCCGAATCGCCTCGGTCAACTGATGCAATGGACGCAGCGCACTGCCTGACAGCCCCCAAGCACCCCCTGCAATCAGAACCAACACAATCACAATCGAAACTAAAAAGGCACCCCGCACTGCGCCCATTTCTCGATCCAATCCCCGCAAATCAACAGCGATCGCCACCCGCGCCTGGGAGAACGTTCCGGCCCCAATCCGCCAACTCGCGGTAGTAGTGTGAAAGGTTGCAAAACGAGGCACGCTTACGCGAGACTTCAATGCCCACAAATCCTTCGGCCAGACCTTGTCATTGATATCTGCATCTCCACTACAAGGCGATGCACTAGGGGCCACAGAACGCGAAGGCCGAGCCGATGGTGGTGCAACGGGTGCAGGAGGCCATAGACGGTCCATTGACAGCCCTTGAGGCCAGTCGGCAGAGCGGTACAGTTGACGACCTGCGCGATCTGTCACCAACAACAGAACCGGAACATCAACATCCGTGCGCATAAAATCTGGCAAGAGCGTCTCAAAGTCTCGCCAGCGGTAGCACCACTGCGGACGAGAAGGGCGTGGCAGTTGGGCTTGAATTGCCTCATCCAAACGGCCTTGCTTTGCCGTATAAATCAACCACCAAGAGGTTGCACCAAACCCCACGAGCGCACTTCCTGCCAAAATCGCTGAGTACAACGCAAGACGCGCCCGAAAGGAAGCGGAGAGCTTCACATGCTTACTTCCGGCTGCCGGAAGCGATAGCCAACACCACGCACACTTTCAATCCAACTCGGTTGCTCAGAAGGGTCAAGCTTCTTGCGAATGCGTTGAATACAAACATCTACCACATTGGTCGCAGGGTTAAAATCGTATCCCCAAACATGCTCTAAAATCTGGGTTCGCGTGAATACACGACCCGGTGCATGCATCAAATACTCCAGCAAGTTAAATTCACGAGCCGTTAACTCCACCACTTGCTGATTGTATGCAACCTGACGGGATAAACAGTCGAGTTTATAAGGCCCTACTTCTAAAACCGACTGGCGATCGCCTGTGCTACGTCGCACAACAGCATGAATTCGCGCCACCAATTCTTCCACAAAAAAAGGCTTGGTTAAATAATCATCGGCACCTAAATTCAAGCCTTCTAGCCGATCATCCAACTCATTGCGGGCAGTCAGCAAAATTACAGGTACATTACGCATTGCTCGCCGCAAGCTCTTTAGAATCGAAAGGCCATCCTTACCAGGCACCATAATATCCAGCACAATCGCATCATACTCGCGCTGCATTGCACGGATGTAGCCTTCATCGCCATTGTCGCAATAATCGACCACAAAACCATGCTCCTTTAGCCCTGTATTTACAAACCGGGCAATTTTTACTTCATCTTCGACATAGAGCAAATGCATCACCGGATTAAACTTGCAAAAACAAAACGGATAATACGGTCTAGCTACTTCTATTTTAAAGAGCCAACCCTACTGCAAAATGACAAAACTGTAATTTGCAAGCAAGGGAAACTGTAATTTACATCCGCTCTAATAAGAATCATGCAAGGTTAATGAACTTGAACTCAACCATTAGTTAGAAACGCAACTCATGCATTGTGCGTTCTGCAAGGAGATCGACTCATGAACATCAAACATATCGCAGCGACCGCAATTGCCACCCTTCCCCTTGTAGGCGGAGCATTTATGCCTAGCTCCGCACAAGCAGCAAACATAGACGTTGACTTTAGCCTCTTTGGCAATCGCCCACGTGTCTATCGTCCGCCGGTCTACTATCGTCCGCCCGTCTATCGTCCACCGGTTTACTACCGTCCGCCTGTTTCCCGGCCTATCTACTCGCAACCCTACCGCATCTGGGTGCCTGGGCGATATCAAGAGAGATGGGAAAACCGACGTCTGCGCCGAGTCTGGATTCCAGCACACTATGAGTACCGTTACCGCTAACCAGAGGCACAACTAGGTCAGTAAATAAGCGCACAACATTGACCCGTCTTATTGAGAAGAATCAATGTTTTCACCTGTTCACGTCAGGTTTCTATCTTTAATCCCCCCTCATTCCAAGGATGTAATTTAGAGAACCACCTTGGAGAAGGTCACACCACCCAAACATAGGAATCTGAACTTCCGTGTTTGGGTGTTTTCATAGGAAGTAGGCGCAATATTTCATCCCAAACTGCCCCCTAGTTCAGCCCCATCAAATCCTTAGTCTAGAGATAGTTCTGTAAAGGTTGAAAAATCCAGCAGGGCCTCTAAATCTTCCAAATGTTCCTCCTTCTCCCGCTCACAGTGATACACAAAGGGACAATCCATTCCAGAACCGTAACACTCAGACAGCACCGCAACCTGCGAAAAGTCACTTGATTCAGTCAATCCTTGCAGTTCTTGACGCAGCTTATCCAGAAGCTTGCTTAAAGTGTGGCGTGTATTCTCGTGTAACGTTGCCGAATAGGGCAGGTTGTACCAGTGAACCGATTTTGTTTCAGACTGCATCGGCTCTGCAAACCAATACAGCATTGAAATTTGTTCTGGCTGGTAGTCCGAGCATTCAGCCAAAATGTACGGGTACAAGCGCGACTGCCATTGTTGTTGCAATTGCTCAGGTCGAGGAGGACGTCGATAGGTTTTCCAATCCACAATCTGCGCCCGATCTGTCCCTTGAATCAGCAAGTCATACACACCCACCAAGATAAATTCCTCAAAGGGTAACGCATACTGGCATTCACTTTGGCGTCTTCCTTCAATCAGGGGAGGTGGGAATTGACGTAAGCGCTCAAACCAGTCCTGTAACTGCGGATTATCTTCCAGGAGAGGCAAAATTTCCAAACCTAAATCTTGCTGCTGCAGGAGTTGGTGAAATTGCGATCCCAGTTCCTGAGCTTCCGATTGAGCCGCCACTGAAGGCCAACCTAGCCGATCAATAAATAGGTATTGAAATTTACGGGGACAGGTTTCTAGTACCTGTAGATGAGCCTGGGAGAGTTGGAAGGGAACGAGCTTCTCCATAAAACTTTACAGCAAGAGTCCTTATTGCGCGTTTTTACAGCTTTTTGCGGGTTCAGTCTTTGCATAAGTTTGCATAAGATTGAGATTTGTTAGAGTCAGCCGATCGGAGTACTCCCATCTCTTAGACTGGCTTATCAACAAAGTGATCCTTGTCTGGTTATGCCAACTGTATTGATGCCAGCATTATCCATCTACGATGGCGTGCTGATTGGTTCATGCCTTGCCTCCATTGTCGGCCTAAGCGTTTATTGCAAACCCCAATCTGAAAACCCAACCGAAGCAGAAGCGATCCAAGAAACATTGGTTCGTATGACTTTCGTTTACTGGGTCGTTTACTGCGTCTCCCATTGGGGAGAAAAACTCTGCGGTGCAGTGGAGCAACCCGTTGTCTGCAGTTTGCATCTTTTGGCCGTGTTGTCCTTTATTCTGACTTTTTGCTGCACCATCACCCTCCCTTTACATTTAATCGAACAGCGTCAACGCTCCCTGCGTTAATGGCTCATTTCCCCAAAGCTTGACAAACCCATAACACCGAAGATTTTAGCCTTGAGTACAGGCCTCCCGTGCCGCTCTCCAGGCCCAGGAATGCGGCTAATCGGCGTAATAGCGGCAGCAAAAGGGATCTGCCCCTTGACAGAAGTCTGTGCCTTATAAGAAACTGCTCCTTTCACCTTATCTTCAGGATATGTGCATGGGGACTTTGACAGGGCGCGATCTTCTCAGTCTGGCCGATTTATCCCGCGAAGAGATTGCATTTCTTTTAGAATTTGCAGCACAACTCAAAGCGAAGACCGTCCGGCCCCATTGCCCTAAGGTTCTGGGTTTGGTGTTTTCTAAGGCATCCACTCGCACCCGTGTCAGTTTTTCGACGGCCATGTTTCAAATGGGCGGCCAAGTCCTGGACTTGAATTCCAGCATTACTCAAGTTGGACGCGGAGAACCCATTGAAGATACAGCCCGAGTCTTAGATCGCTATCTAGATGCAGTAGCCATTCGGACCTTTGAGCAAGCGGAGGTCGAGTGTTTTGCTCGCTATGCAGCCATTCCTGTGATCAATGCCTTAACTGATTTAGAACACCCCTGCCAAATCCTGGCCGATTTGTTAACAGTGCAGGAAAACTTTCAGCAGTTGAGCGGGTTGACGCTGACCTATCTAGGGGATGGCAATAACATTGCTCATTCCTTGTTGATCGGCTGCGCCTTGGTGGATATGAATATTAGAATTGCAGCGCCACCGAACTACCAACCGTTGCCGGAGATTGTAGCCAAGGCTCAAGCCATTGCAGGCGACCGATGCTCGATTGAAATTCTGAGCGACCCCCAAGCGGCTGTTCAAGGTAGTCATATTTTGTACACGGACGTATGGGCAAGCATGGGTCAAGAAGCTTCTGCTGATGATCGCATTCCTATTTTCATGCCTTATCAAATCAATGCAGACTTACTATCCTTAGCTGCCCCTGAAGCCATTGTTTTGCATTGCTTACCTGCCTACCGTGGCAAGGAAATCACCCATGAAGCGATGGAAGGAAAAGCCTCACGGATCTGGGATCAGGCAGAAAATCGACTGCATACCCAAAAAGCACTTCTTGCTGCTGTTTTAGATGCACAATTTTAGATGCGCATCTAAAAATTGCGCCTAAGAGAAGCAATTTCAAATTAAATTCGCCGCTTTAAAACGGTAATGGGTCTAGCTAAGGAGCCAGACCCTGAACAATCAAATTGCAAATAACTTATAACCGATAAACTGAAGAACTGAACAGGTACTTACTAGGGTTTACAGGAGAGACAATAGACCACGGCCTAAAATTATTGGAGCTTATTACCTTTAGCAAGGTACCGCTTCGGACTTATTGAGGGTCACTATTACAACCCTTTTACCGCACTTGATTCCAACGAGCTCACCAGAGTGGCAGTCTACTGTCGGGACGATCAGAGTTAGGAGGCACAGACTCTAATCGGAGAAGTTTGTGAATCAATATCAAGTGTTTTTCGAACTCCTTATGTGTACTTCCTTGTGCCTGATCTAAAGATAGCATTCTCCTCCTAAATGGGTAGTGCTAGATACCAAAGTTTGACGGTGTTTACATTGCTTAAACTTCCGTTAACTCACGTATAAATTGTGAGATCAGATACTTACAAAACAACCAATTCACGCAGTGTTGTTTCGGGAGATCGGGGATTCCAACCCAACTGAGACTTTGCCTTTGCGGCTGTCACTCTGACGCAGCGGTCGTAGATGTAGTGAACCCGTTCACGGCTCAGGGGGGGTTGCCAGCCGAAAAGCCGTCCGATGGGATCTAATACTTGACCCAAGAAGCGCACGATGGGTTCCGGGGTTTCAGCAGGTGCAGGGATGCCTGTGTGCTGGCTAAAAATCTGGAACATTTCGCGGGTGCTGAGTTCCCCAGCAGAAAGGATATAGTGTTCGCCACGTTGCCCACGCTCGGCAGCAAGGATGAGTGCCTCTGCAAGATCATCGACATGCACGATGCCTGTTATGCGATCGCCACCGGCCCAGAGTTTGAGCCTACCGCGCAGAAAGGTTTGCAAAACAGGACCAAAATGGGGATCATCTGGGCCAAAAATCCCAGAGGGGAGCACACTCATCGCATCCAATCCAGCCGCGGCAGCCTCATCCACTGCCTGCTGAGCCAAATATTTGGTACGGTCATAGGCCGAAGAAAAGTCTTGCTGCGATCGCACAAAGGTTTCATCTACAACTTGACCTTGGGTATCGCCCAACACACCAATCGTGCTGCAATACACCAACTTAGCAACGTGCGCCGCTTGGGCCGCAGCCAGCACCGCTTTTGTACCTTGAACATTCACCCTTTCCATCGCAGCGGCATCGACGAGGCCCAGTTCCACATAGGCCGCCGTATGAAAGACAACGTCTACACCCTGCATCGCCGCCGTTAGTGCAGCCTGATCGGTAATATCCCCATAGGCATAGTCAACCGGCAACCCTTGCAGACGATCCAAGCGACTGGAGGCCCGGACATAAGCAACCACTGTTGCACCACGTTGCGTCAGTGCTCGCGCCAAATGTGAACCAGTAAAACCACTGGCTCCTGTAACCAACGCTTTCATAAAGATGTTTCGTAAATCCGGTACGTCTTGTAAATCTTACCGCCTGCTGTTTCAATCAGCTTGCGCGATGCGGTGTTGTCTTCAAAGACCCAAGATAGTTCAGCGCGGCGATAGGGCTTGCCTTTTTTTAAGCCCCCCTGCATACCCAAGTAAATCAGTCCTAGGGGCACCATCTTGCGCCGATATTCTGGCAAAGAACAGATCGCAATCACCCGTCCTTGATCAATCTGGCGGCGATACCACAGGAACTTTAACAAACCGATCCAGTTGAGCCGACCGCCCACATGCTTGAGGGGAATGTTATAGTCCGGCAACCCCATCCAGAATCCAATCATTTCTCCGTTGTATTCCGCAACAGGAAACACATCTGGATCAACCAACGATTGCAAACTTTTGGCTTCTTCGCGAAATTCCTCTAGGGTGCGTGGGGTGGAACTCCAGTTGGGGGCAAAGGCGCGATTGAACAGGTGATAAATTTTTTCGCAGTCGGATTCGAAGTCTTGGCCCTTGGTATGAATGGGCCGAAAGGTAACACCAGACTGGCAGGCAATTCGATAGCCTTTCTCAAACTGCTGGGATAGTTCTAGGTTGAGAGGGAAATCGTAGGCATAGGCATCTTTGGCCTTTGTCCATCCCAATTGTTCAATAAATTCTGGATAGTAAGGCGGGTTATAGGGCATCATCACCATCGGCGGACTGTCGAAGCCATCGACAAGCCACAAGCAAGCGTTATGGGTCGATAAATCGATGGGGCCGCGCACCCGTTGCATACCTTGTTCACGCAGCCAATCGGATGCCGCTGCAAACAGGGCACGGGCAACATCTAAGTCCTGCACACATTCAAAATAGCCAAATAGGCCAATGGGAGCCCCTTCGCGCTCAATCAGACGTCGGTTGACTGAAGCCACAATGC
>DATNQK010000625.1:0-2442 GCA_036704065.1 Stenomitos sp. | reverse complement strand
GAAGCCTGATGATGGGCGCAACCATGCTGATTCTAGGGAATTTCCTGGCCGATTTATTGCTCAAGACTGTGGATCCACGCATTCAATTGGATCATTCATCCTCGGATTGAAGGTACCTATGCTGTCTCAGCAATATTATGTTGTGCGATCGCAAGTGAGCGGCGACTATCTGGTTGCCCGCCCCTCTGCTGATGCGTCTCGGGCTTTTTTACTCTTATTTACTTCAGACCATGAGGCACTCAGCTATATTAATGCTCACAATTCAGGCCAATCGTCCCATTGCCGTGTTGAGAGCATTGCGACAACTGCTCTCAAGGCAACCCTAAGCCGATGGCAGTTGGTTGGGGTCGGTATTGTTGAGGATCCCCTTGTGCCTCAAATTCAATTTTTCCAGGTTGAGACGGGTTCCCCTTTAGGCTAGGAACATCTGCGATTCGCTACAGTCCCTAGAGAATGAACAGAGGGGATTAAAAGAGATTGAGTAATGGTGAAGATGGGCAGGCAAAGGGAACAGATGTCACACCAAAGAATGAGACGCTTAATACGCATTGCCGGATTGAGTTTGGGCGTGGGCTTGTTGGTTGCAGGTTCTAAAGCCAGTGCTGCCGAGCGTTTGGTTTTGAACTACGGGCCGCTCTCGCGATCGCTCCCCATCTCTAGCCTGGAGAACTTAGTGACCACAGGGAAGCCCGATTCCGAATTGGCCTTCTATTTGGCCCTTGCTAAACAAAAACCAGACCATGTGCGTCAAGGGCTCTCCCAAACCGTCGCCATCGATCCCGAACTTTTAGATACGTTATTAGATAGTCCGGTCGGTAATCTATTACTCTCGGAAATGGGGCAGTATGTGCATGCTGGGAGCCCAGACAGCACCGTTGCCGCCCTGCGTTCAGCCTTTAGAGCATCTGCCACAGGCGATCAGCGTATTTCGCTCTTGGAGATTTTACAGAACTTTCCGCTCGCTGATATCGATATAGATGTAGATCAACTTCTCAAAGCGTATGAACGCATCAATCGCTGGGTAGTGCGGACTAAACCTCTATTGCCGCTAGTCCGTCAAATGACAGAGCACATGCATTCTCTATTCAGCGATATTCAATAGAGGGGTTTGGCTTCCAGGTTCGGTTTTCCAGGCTCGAGTCCTCTCCGTGATCTTTGGCTAAACATGCCAGAATAGGGTGTGAACTGGATAAGCGCTGGGCATTCTGAGTGAGAATGGTTGCACGAACAACTCCCTAGCCTGTGAGCTGCCATGTTTGTCCAACGTTCCTTTGTTCTTTTAACTATTGAGGAATAACAACAGTGCTCACGAAAGGGTTTGAAGTTGAAGTGTATACTGGCTCGCCCACGGGTGACATCATTGGTTTATCGGATCGCATTAGTGCCGATGTAGAAGGGTTTGTGCGTGAACCCGATAATCGCAACGTCGAATACATCACGCCACCGTTAGAAGATTATGAGCAATTGCTTTGCGCGCTGGTTTTGCCTCGGTTAAAAGTCCGCCAGTACATGCGTTCCCTTGGTGACTATACGTTGATCCCAGGCAGTACGTTGTCGTTGGGGGATAGTAGCCGCTTTTTTCGCTCTGAACCAGGCAACCCCTACCATGACTACATCGAAAAGACTTACGGTACAGACGTTGTAACGGCTAGTGTTCATATTAATGTTGGCATTGCTGATCCGGAACGGTTGATTCAAGCCTGTCGCCTGATCCGGTTAGAAGCGCCTCTATTTTTAGCCCTCAGTGCTGCATCTCCATTTTTAGATGGCAAGCTGACAGGTTTCCATTCCACCCGATGGGGTCTGTTTCCGCAAACTCCTGCTCAGGTTCCCTTGTTTCAATCCCATGCTCACTTTATTGCTTGGACTGAAGCACAACTGGCAGCAGGCACGATGCAGAATGTACGCCATCTGTGGAGTTCGGTACGTCCCAATGGGTCTAACCGCCCCTACGATTTGAATCGGTTGGAACTCCGCATTTGTGACTTAGTGACCAACCCCATCAAGTTATTGGCTATTGCATCTTTGCTAGAAGCGCGACTTTTACAAATGATGGATGACCCAGCGGCCTTAGATCCTCTGGCTTCTAGCCGTTTTCGTGCCGATCTTTCTGAGCTAGATCGGTTAACGCGAGCCAATGAACAAGCCGCAGCCCGTTCCAGCTTGGATGCAGAGCTAATTCATTGGCAAGATGGACGAACCATCCTGGCCCACGATTGGGTCGAAGAACTCTACACTGAGGTCTGGCCCACAGCAAAGAAATATGGATTTAGCTGCTTCTTAACACCAATCCAAAGTATTCTCCGCGATGGCAATGAAGCACAGCAGTGGTTGAAACTGCTGGCTAAAGGATGGTCCGTTCGCTCGGCGATGCAGCAGTCGATTTTAAGTATGGAACTTGACGAACTTGAGTTACGCAATCGCTTATGTGAGCCAGCGATC
>DATNQK010000624.1:0-4420 GCA_036704065.1 Stenomitos sp. | reverse complement strand
AATCCGTTCTGGCCTAGGGTTGCATCCAACACCAATAAAGACTCGACCTTTGCTTGAGGTGCCTTACGGTCAATCACTTGGCGAACTTTGCGCAGCTCATCCATTAAATTCTTTTTGTTTTGCAGTCGACCTGCGGTATCGACTAATAAAAGTTCTGTGCCCCGCGACTGAGCAGCGGTAATGGCATCGAACACGACGGCAGCCGGATCCGTATTTTGGCCAGGATTGGCAATCACTTCTACTCCGCTACGCTGTGCCCAAATTTTGACCTGTTCAACAGCCGCTGCACGGAAGGTGTCTGCTGCTGCTACTAAACAGTTAAACCCAGACTCTTTGGCGACATGGGCAATTTTTCCAATAGTGGTGGTTTTACCCGCCCCATTGACGCCCGTCATCAGCCAAATGTTGAAGGCATCTTTTTCGGGTGCAAACGTACGACTGTAGCCAGCCGATAAAGGTGCATCCAAAATTTCGCGCAGGATTTGCTTCAGGTAGGCGATCGCCGCGTCCGGTGGCAAGGTTTCTTGGCGCACCTTCTGTTGCAGCGCCTCAATAATCGTGTCAGTGGCTTCAATGCCCACATCCGCTAACAGCAGTAATGATTCAATTTCCATCAGTGCATTTGCCGTCAATGGGCCTTGCCCCACAATGGCCTTAATTTGGTTAACAACACCCCGCCGCGTTTTACCCAATCCTGTGCGTAGTTTTTGTAGCCAGGTAATCTCTTCCGCCGAAATCTCTTCTGGTCGTCGCCCTTGCGCAGCCAAAATCTCTGCTGACCACAAAAATCCTTCATCTAGGTCCATCGCGTCCGAGCCAGTCGGAGTAGACGTCAATGGTTGCTGCACATCAACCGAGGGCTGTGGCAACTCAACTGAAACTTTGGGGGAAACGGGCAACGATGACTCAGACGCTGCCTCGGGTGCGTTTGTCTCGGGTGCGCTCGTCTTCGTTGTGCCCATGCTCAAACGCTCTAGACGGGCTTGACGCTCAGCATCGGCTTTCGCCCACAAGGGGAGCGCCTCAGGCTCCTCGGCTGTTTCAGGCTCAGGGGTTTCTACCGATTCCTGAGGCTGTGGTGTTTCTGGGGCCTCAACGGTCGCTTCTGCTAGCACCACATCATCCTGATCTGGCACTGAGGCTACAGGCTCTGCTGCATCTTCTAGAACAGGGTCAGCAGGCGTGGGCAGAGCATCGTCAAGGGCAACTGAAGATTGAGCCTGACGCTGTTGAATGTTTTGGTAAGCTGCCTTAGCCCAAGCCAGATAGTCCTCCTGAACCTCCTCTCCTTGAGCGCTTGCTTCGGCTGTGTCAGGAGCCGATTCTGCATTTTGCTGCACCTCTGACTCAGCAGAAGCATTTGTCTCATCTTCGGAGGGAGTGAACTGTCGGCGAAACCAATTGAAAGCCATGCAACTGTCCTAGCGCGGTCGTCAATGAACCTCAATTATATAGCGGCCATTGGCGGCAGTTCCGATGCAGCGTCGGAATTGAGTTCCGGTTTACGAGCACTCCAATACTTGCTCAGGAAATGGACTTCCGTCGCAACAGACTCAAACCCAGCGTTTTCCAACCGTTGTGTCAGATCGTCTTGAATGTAGTGCTTATAATATGGCTCGTGAAAATAGAGGTCGAAGTTGCTCATCATGGGCGCAAGTTGACTAGAGTCGCTCAGCTGAATTGAATCACAGATAATGAGTACCCCACCTGGCTTTAAGACTCGAAAACAGTCATTAATCGCGTTTTGACGGGCAGCAGCAGGAAGTTCATGGAATAAAAAGACGCTGGTCACTGCATCAAAACTATCTGATGCATAAGGGAGCGATTCGACGTTTGCTTGCTGTAGTTCAGGCATCTTGCCCGCCTGTTCTTGCAAAAGTGATTTGGCTTTTTGCAGGTAGGCAGGAGAAAGATCCACACCGAACAACTGTGCCTGAGGCCAAGTTGCCCGGAGGTGGCTCAGGGTGCGTCCTGTCCCACAAGCCATGTCTAGAATCTTGGGCGATCGCATTGTCTGCACACCCATTTGGGCTAATCCCTGCTGCAACAACGGTAAAATTCGTCGCCGCATTGGATCGGCCATACCGCCAAACAGAATCTCGACTTGCAGATCGTAGAGCTGTGCTGAGGTATCGCTGAGGTAGCCATTGGTTTGGTAATGGAAGTTTTGCAGGTAGTAATTGGGGTACCCGCTTGTGTCCACCTCCTCACTAAATTCTTGATAGTTCTTGCTATGGGCACGTCGCCATGTGTCCGGCAAATCCAGCCATACCTTGGGGTAAAACTGTAGTACCTCATGCCAAGGCGTATCGAACAATAGCTCAACTGGGTATACCCCAGCATTGGCATCTGCCCAGTCTTGGTCAAGCAGCGCTTGATATCGTTGCTGTAGATAACTGAGGGTCTCAGGCTCTAGCGAGTGAACCGACAGGGGAGGATACTGCGGAAACAGTGTCTTCTTTACCTGCGCTGCACTGTTTTTATGCGCTAGAGCCAGCCCGTTTTTCATCCATTGCAATGCTTGGTAGGCTGCTTTTAAGGGGTTGAGGTCGGCAATTAAAGACGATCCCATTGCTGTTTGCATAGCTGCACCGATGATGTAGAAATGTTGCGATTCATGACATTTCTTTCATAATAGCGCTGCTATTGGTTCTAGAACCGCGCCTACTTGAGCATCAAAGGATAGACTTTAGTCTGTTTTGACATTAATTAAGCCACCACCACGAGGATGAGGCGGATCGCCGATCATAGGAGCAGGCGGTTTGTTAGAGGTCGGTTGCACAGGCCCAACCTTGAATAGCTTGGTGCGAGAGCCATCTGAAGCGGATGGAGAGAACTCCGTACTTTGATTGCCTGCAAAGAAGTCAGGTTGTGTGGGGGTAATAGGCCCCCCTAACGTGGAGGATTGTTCGCTTGTTTGAGGGGATGGGTTCCAAGGTTGGATTTGCTCCCACTGAGAAGGGCTACTTTGCGCTTGAGCTATCCCAGCAAACCCGATACCCAACAATGCAACGGAACCAAGGCTCGAAATAAAGCGGTGGAGTGAGTTCATGGCTGATCTCTAAACTGAAGAGAAGATTTACATTACGTCCCTTGCCGTACAACAAAAACTTCCTCCTCTGCGTTCCTAGGGTCAGGAACGACCACTCCTAAATTATGGCCCGACTTCCCATCGGCAAGCTGCATTTAGCAATACTGTTACAGATCTGAGCGGTTTGTACCTTGCGAGTTTTGCAAAGTACAAACCGTTGCAAAAACATCAGTGCTAGCTGCGAAGGCTAACGCGGAACTTATCCTCTAGTGCATCGCGGATCTTTTGGTGAATTGGGTTCACTTCATCATCAGTGAGCGTTCGATCTGCCGCCCGATAGATTAACCGGAAGGCTAAACTTCGCTGACCGGATGGAACATGCTCGCCTCGGTATTCATCAAACAGTTCCACTGTAGCCAATAAGCTCCCGTTGCTACCCGTTGCAGCCTTGCGCATGACACGTTCAATCTCAGCAACAGAGACATCGGTTGCAATGAAGAATGCCAAGTCCCGATCCGTTGCGGGAAATAAGGAATAGGGTTGGAACCTAGATCCCATCTGCTGTTGTTTATCGAGGGACGCTAACACGACTTCCAAGTCCAGCTCAAACACATAGACATCTTCTGGAAGGTCGCGATCTTGACGAACTTGGGGGTGAATTTGTCCAAAGCGGCCTAGACGTACACCATCCACCCATAGCGACGCGGTTCGTCCTGGATGTAAGTGGGGATCTTGGCGATCTGGCTGGTACTCAACGTTGAGGTTTAAGCGCTCAAACGCACGCTCTAGTAATCCTTTTGCTTCAAACCATGACAAAGTATTGTTTTTAGCGCTCTGGGACCACTTGCCACGGAAGGGTTTACCGTTAAGGATGCCACCAAGGGCGATCGCCTCAGCAATTCCCTCTTCTTCCCGCCAGAAAATGCGGCCAATTTCAAACCCATTGAGAGGGCCGTTCCCTTGCTCTAGGTTATATTGTAACGCCTGAAGCAAGCCTGTGGTCATTTCTGTGCGTAAGGCAGAAAACTCTGTCACCAGAGGGTTAATGACGGAAATCTGGTTGTGCTCTCCTGCACCAGGCTTGGTCCAGGTATAGTGCATCAGCTCTGTAAGGCCGCTTGCACGGAACACCTCGCGGATGCGACGCAGGAAAACATCTTCAAGGGAGAGATAGCCTGGTTCTGTTTTAGAAGGCAAGGTATCGCAAAATTTATCGTATCCATGCAACCGCGCAATTTCTTCAATCAGGTCAATTTCGCGCTCAATATCTCGATAGCGATGGGGCGGCACCGAAACATGCCAAACCTCTTTTGTATCCGTCGGGGTTGAGACAAAGCCTAAAGCGGACAGGAGGGTTGTGACTTGCTCCGCCGTCAGTTCATCCAACTC
>DATNQK010000623.1:0-4318 GCA_036704065.1 Stenomitos sp. | reverse complement strand
TTTAGACAGACCCTAAATACACAAAAACCCCCAACTGGGGGTAGGGGAGTAGCGTAGAGAGTCTGATAGGAGCTGAATGACCTGAATCTAGACAAGGATATAGCTGCATCGCTTTATTTAAAGAGCCATTAAACGCCAGATTTAAAGAGCCATTAAACGCCAGCAAAGCCCTTTGCGATGAGCCGCACTTCTTGCCAGGATGGGGGCCGATAGTCGCGATTGACGGATTGATCGACGTAGCCTACGAGATTGGGCAGTGCCTCACTGTCGATGTCTCGATCCAGAAACAATTGCAATTTTTGCTCCCAGCCTGATGCGTAGTCTCGGATGATGGGATGTCGGATGAGGATGGGTTGATAGTTTTCTTCCATGGCATCCACGATAATATCCAGCTTGAGTGCGGCTAAAGGACGTATAAAAATTCCCGTCGCGGCGATACCGAAATTGGCATTGAGCCCCCGCTGCTTCAGGACGATTACCAGTTGTGCTCCCTTGGGTAAGTCATAAGGGATGGGGCTGTTTGGCTCCACGCGCTCAACTTCAATGTTAAATCCCTGGTTTAGCCCATCTTCTAGGGTCATGCCATCGTATTCCTGCTCCGGATGAGGTATATAAATTTTGAACTGATGGCGATCGCAGCGGGCCAAGTTCAGCGAGGTATCTGCCTCTTCGTCCCACTCGCGGTACAGTTTGTGGACTTCGCGCCCCACATGACCGTCTTGATTGCACAGGTGAATAAGGGCCATACTCATGGCGCACTGGTCGAATTGTGTTGCTCCCAAGATGCCGATCATGGCTAACCTACCTCTAGTGCTTTGTAGTTTTTCACGCGATCACGCTCTGATACGCCTAAAATCTTTGCCAGCCAAGGTGGTGGTGAGGTGGCGATCGCATGTTGCAATTCGCCTAATAAATCCTGTGCAGCACCCCCCTCTTCTTTCTTGAGCGGGTAGATACCTGCTTGGACTACTTTTGCTGCGGCAGGCCCACCGACGGCAACCACATAGACCACTGCACAATCTCGAATTAAGCCCACTCGAAAGGCGTTACGATCTTCTTGCAAATCGGCTTCGAGAGCTGAGCGAATATCAACCAACCGTATCTCGTCGATGGAGAGTTGATAGATCAAGAAGCGCAGACAAGAGCCAAAATGCCCATCCAGTTGCTCTTGCCGATTGGATGCGATCGCAACTCGAATGGAACCGGGCATGTCTCCGGTTTGGTAAGGTTCGATGGGCGGTAGCTTGTCGGCTTCGTCTGTTTCGCCCCACAGGATGCGTACTGCTGTTTTAAAGGCCGCGATGTCAGAAGAAGTGGCATCTTCTCCATCTTCGTCGCCATCGAGATCATAGGTTTGGCCAAAGGCTGTTTTGAGCTTCGTTACTGTGATTTTGAGGAGTGCTTCCTCATCAATTTCATCACCGATGGCATCTTGCAAGACTTCAATCATGTCTCCAACGCTTATGTCTGGTAAGGCTCTAGTGGCTAAGCCAATTCTTAAGGCCACTTCGTTGGAAAGACGTTGTTCGCTGAGCATAACTGCACCTTAAGGGATCAACGGAATGGAAGAAATGAGGCAATTGAGCATATAGGATCATCCCAGCCGTAGTTATTTCTAAAAAAGTATACAAATTTGCTTTTTAGCCAAAGATTAAAATAGGAGTGGCTAGGCCAAAATCTGTAGAGATAAAGTTTTTAGAAAATATCCGTTAACCTTCGCCGCCAGGCTTTTGATGGGTTGGCAACACAGGTCCGGGGCGTCGTGGCGAGGCTTGTATAAGGTTGTCTTCGCATCATAGCGTTAGCCTTTCGGCTGAATTGACAGGTTTGCTACACAATCTGAAGGGTCAGGTAGTTAGATGAATTGAATCCATAAATTGATCTGCTGCCCGATAGCAACCTAGAGGGTTATGAGCCTGAAAGGTTGTGCTATTTATCCCTTTCCAGAAGTTGCAGCAAAGACTGATCAGCAGTGGCCATTTGGCTGAAAACTGTTGCAATTCAAATGACAATAATTCCCTCTCAAGCAGCAATCCCCTCCTGGGAGGGGTAGGGGTGGGTAAAAGAGTAAGAGTGCTAATCCACGCCCTATCTTTGGACTGGTCGCGACAAAGAATTCACATCACCTTGGGCACGCCTTCTAGGAAAAAGACCCACCCCGCCCTTCGGGCACCCCTCCCGAGAGGGGAATTTAAAAGGGATGCAATACAGCGATTTACAGGGATGTAAAGGACATCAAAATTTGTCTATTCCCTTGCTGAGCTTTTAACCGCCCTCATTGCTCCCCAGCCAAATGCGATCGCCCTCATTCATTCGCCTGCTATTGAGTTTGGATTGCCCAAATACGGGGACATTCGTCAACTCGTTCCATAATGAGAAGTGCTGTTGATGAGTCAAGATGGTTGAGTATGGGCACAGCCCCCACGACGGAACAATGCGTGCAAAGTATCGATGCGGCGATCGCCCGCTTGCGTCAGTTCAGCCAGTGGGATGCCCTGAAAACCTGGCGACGATGGGACGGAGAACTTCCCCCCGAAAAAGCGTGTAATCCTGCTGTGTGGGCCAATTGGCAAGCAGTGGAACTCAGCGATCGCGGGTACATCGAATGGCCACAGGGCCGCCAAACCCTCTGGCTAGGACAAGTGTTCCAGATGCGTGGTGCCTTGCATGAGTATCCGTTGCAAGGGTTGGTAGTGCGTTTAGGCCTGCGGTGGTGGGCAGAAAGTGCCGAAATCTATATCAATGGCGCCTTAGTGCAAGAAGGCGATTTATTTGACTGTTTTGGGCGCGTGGTTTTAACCGAATCCTTAGTGCCTGATGCAACCATTGCCGTTGCCATTCGCTTAATTAGTCCAGGCCATGATGTGGGCGCATTGGTTCAGTCAATGGGGCTATACGAAACCCCTTTTTCCACCGACGGTAATGCCCAACGTCCAGATCCGGGCATGGTCGCCAGCGAATTAGAAATCCTCAAAATTTATCTAAGTGCGTTTGAGCCAGACGCATTACCCAAGATCGTCAATGCATTGCAAGATCTCGCTTGGCCTGATCAGTCCTCCAGTTCAGCCTTTGATGCCGATCTACACCAACTGCAACTGGCACTGCAACCTTGGAGCGACTGGCTCAAACAACGCCGCATCAACTGGGTTGGCCATGCCCACTTGGATTTGGCATGGCTGTGGCCTGTGGCCGAAACCTGGGAAGCGGCAGAGCGCACCTTTCGCTCGGCGTTGCAATTGCAGGCAGACTTTAGCGAACTCAAGTTTTGCCATTCTTCGCCAGCACTATATCAGTGGATTGAACAACATCGTCCCGAACTGTTTGCCCAAATCCAAGCGCGGGTTGCTGAGGGACGTTGGGAAGTGGCCGCAGGACTCTGGGTAGAGCCGGAATTAAACCTGATTAGTGGTGAATCGATTGTGCGGCAGGTGCTCTACGGTCAGCGTTATACCCAAGAACACTTTGGCCAGATTAGCCGCGTCGCTTGGTTGCCGGACAGTTTTGGCTTTTGCGCTCAATTGCCGCAAATTTTCAAACAAGGCGGCATTGATTACTTCCTCACTCAAAAACTGCGCTGGAACGACACAACCCAGTTTCCCCACGAAGCGTTTTGGTGGCAAGCGCCAGATGGAACACGTATTTTTAGCATCATGACACCACCCATTGGGGAAGCCGTCGATCCAGTCAAAATGAGTCGCCATGCTCAAGAATGGGAAGCCAAAACGGGCTACACAGAAAGCCTTTGGCTACCTGGGGTGGGTGATCATGGTGGTGGCCCCACGCGAGATATGTTGGAGGTGGGGCGGCGATGGCAGCAGTCGTCGTTGTGTCCGCAACTGGTGTCTGACACGATGACAGATTTTAGTGATCGCGTCTCTGCCAACCTCCCTGATGCGCCTGTTTGGGCCGATGAACTGTACTTAGAATTTCATCGTGGATGTTATACCTCCCACGCCGACCAGAAGCGCTACAATCGCCGCTGCGAACATTGGCTAACCGAAGCGGAGATGTTTTCGGCGATCGCCACCCTCCTTGCAAATACTCCCTATCCCAAAACTGAATTAGAAACCGCTTGGAAGCAGGTCTTGTTTAACCAGTTCCACGATATCTTGCCGGGATCTTCCATCCCCCAAGTGTTTGTGGATGCAAATCGCGAGTGGGAGCAAGCACAGCAAGCGGCATTAGAGATCCGTGAGAAAGCATTGGTGGCGATCGCAAATCAAATCCGTCTCCCAGAACCGCCCGTGGCCAATGCCGTGGCGATAGTGGTCTTTAACTCCCTCAATTGGGTGCGTTCGGAGGTGGTTTCTTGGCTAGC
>DATNQK010000622.1:0-8091 GCA_036704065.1 Stenomitos sp. | reverse complement strand
AAGCGCGTTACCAGCCAAGTCTTTGACACCAGATGCTCCACCTACAACCGTGGCACTATAAACAGTTGATGCAGCAAGAGGATTGGTAGGCGTTAAAGTTGCAGTACGGCTTGCAGAATCATAGGTTACCGTTGAAGGAACTACCACACCACTTGAGGTTTTCAACTGCATGGTGATTGTATTGATTGTGCTTGCATCCATAGCCTCACTGAAAACGGCTTTAATGGTTGTTGCTACACTCACACCCGTCGCACTATTGCTCGGAGTCGTCGAACTCACGGTAGGCGGTGTGGTGTCGGCACCAACATTGGTTACAAAGACTGGATCGACCCAGTAGTTCGTTGAATTAAAACTAGAGTTGGGGAATGCTGACGTAGAACCATACCGATAGACACCATTCCCACCACTCGAAACATTGCTTAGGGCATGCAGCGGCGCGTTATCCACACCAGCAGAAGAAAAGGCTCCAGAATCGGTAGAATAACGTCCGGCAGGTGCGAAGTAGGACGCAATGTAAGTTGTATTAGCCGTAATTGCCACTGGAGTTGAGAAATTGACTTGTTGCCAACCCGAAGCCGACTCGCTGGTGAAGGTTGCTCTGGCTAGTAAATTACCGGCACTATCCCATAGATTGCCGATATGGGTCCCTGTATTTTGAGTGCTCTTGTAGAAACGAACACCTGTAATGAACCCATTAATATCTGACCGGAATTTGACCCCTAACTCGACAGCAGAGGTATCGCTATCAGCCAATAGGGTGGGCGTATCCGTGCTATCCCAAATACTGCACGGGCAAGTACGAGATTCGACAGTAACAGTAACCGTTACCCCAGCTCCCGGCGTCTCAAGATTGCCACTATCATCAATTGCTCGGCTCTTGATTGTTACAGAGCCATTGGTTGTCGGGGTCCAAGCATAAGTCCAGTTGGAGCGGCCTGTAGCTCGATTCCAAGTTGTACCGCCATCAACAGACACCTCAACACCGCCCACAACACCGCCGCCTGAATCAGTTGCTGTACCGCTTATCGTGACAGAATTGCCTCTACTTACGGTTGTACCGTTAGTAGGCGAGGTAATAATGGATGCGGGTTTTGCAGCATCAGTCGAGGCAGTTGCAGCGACCAAACCAGGTTGAAGGGTTGCAGGCTGTATACCCATATCGGCGAACAAATTGACAGTTGCCTGCTTGATTCGCACATCTTCTCGACTTCCTGGTGTTTGAAGGGAAATATCATGGTTATCATCCAAGCCCCAAGACCACTGTATTGTTCCAGCCCCGAACACCAAGGCACCGCTAGAGTGTTTATAAAGTGTTAAGCGATGAGTTGCGACCCCCGGACCTACATCTAGTCCACCGTTCACCACATCCCCAAGGCGCTCAGGCACGTTGACCGTTGTTTCAGACAGCCCGAATAACCCAGGAGGTCTAGCCCCGTTATCGAGGTCTTCATCCCATTCATACCCTAGTACCCCGTCTGGTAAAGTTGCGACACTTCCAGGCGCTAGGTTTGCAATGCTGGTGTTACGCCAGAAACGCATCTTGCCATCTTCCGCAGAAACATTGATGCCAGTTGTGCCTCGGTTAACCGTAAAGATCGTACCTGTCAATTTATTTTCAGGGTTAGTCCCTTCGGGGTTAAAGCTTCGGGTATCACGCCAAGTTCCCGTCCAAGTTGGAGACGGATCTATTTTGGCACTGTTGAAGGTTTCTTTATAAGAAACAAGCGTTCGATAGTTATCCTCCCACCGATGCTTCCAATAGATTTCGTTGCCGCTAAAGAAAGCCAAATGAACACCATTGTTTCGAGCTGTTTCAACATTTGTGCGTTGAGGACCCGACCAGTATTCATCATGCCCTAGCGATAAAAACGCTTTGTGATTGCGGATTAAGTTTCCGCGCAAATCACTATCGACACCAGTGAAATAGCTTACATCGTAGCCATTTGCTTCTAGCCAACGAATCATTGGGTACTCGTGGGCAAAGAACCAATCTTGCCCACCACTCACGCTACGGGTATTGAACGGACGGTTGTAGCTGACTTTATAAGCTCGAGAGGGGTTAACGCCAGGTCCGCCCTGATAAAGGCTATTACCACCATAATTGTTATAGGCTTGCCATGTTGTATCGGAGGTCTGGAACAAAACGTCCGAGGTGCTAGTATCGTCACGAACAATAAAAACAATATGGCTGTCTCCGCCTGTATCCGCACGCACAACGTCTGCAATATATACTCCTGACGTTGCGTTTGCAGGTACAGCCCACGAAGCTGACTCGGCCCAATTACCGCAATCGATTAGTCCAGTTGAAGCAGTGGTCGTACAAGCGGGCTGGGTCTGAGCTTGTGGTAAAGAAACAGGTACTGCTGCAACTTTGCGAGCACCCATTCCTCCGTAATAACCCATTCGGTAAATATTAAGGGTATAGTTCCTGGCTGTCGTTTTAATCTTAAAGCGAACGGTTTCTCCCTTATTTACGCTAATCTGGGTCGCAAAACCCTGTATCGTTGAATCCCCTGCCCCATTAGTGTCCCATTCCGATGGAGGATTTCCAGGCAGTGCGTTTTCCGCAACAATTGAATTGGTTGCCGCAACTCCAACCAAAGATTTGGCTTTTGGCTTCGATTTCCCGAAAGCTTCTGTTGACGAGATCAAAGGTTGGTTTTCTGTTAGAAGACACTGCTTCCTTTTACAGGACTTGAGTTGAGCCAGAATATTTTCTAGATTCTTTTTGCTTTCAGGTTTCTCCGAGCTTTTGATAAACCGTCGAGATTTTGAGTCAAAATTGTAGAATACAGAAGCCTTCTTTGGAAAGTCTACCAGTGCCGATAATTCCGACGTATAAAGGATAGTAGAAGATTTGGAAGTAACACCACTGCTTTCAGTTAAGAAATAATTACGCCATGACGGAAGTGACGGTTGAGTGAGCAACGGCTTTAACGAGCGACCATCCGTATTTTTTAGAGCAACATCGGCAAAGTCAGCAATTGTAGGAGCCAAATCATTGTTCAAGACGGGAAGATTAACATTTTGAGCACTCTTAACCCCCGGAATACCCATAATTAAAGGTATTCGGTTGGTTTCGGGAAAAAACTTTGCTGCTCCAGATTGAAGATCTGCTCGAATGGAGGAGCCATCACTCGCCGTAAAAATCAAAATGGTCTGTTTTAGATCATTAGTCTGCTTGAGTTGCTTAACGATCTGGCCGACTAAATTGTCAACATCTCCCAAGGATTGAAACCGATCCTTTGAAGTTCTTGGAGCTTGACTTTGATTTGCAGCTTTAACTGGAGAAACTAAAAGGAAAAAAGGTTGAGAAGGATTTCGATCATTCGATTGGTTTATAAAATCAATCGAACGTTGAGCTATTTTATCAATTAAAGAAGAGCTTCCCCCTAAACCTGACTCAATCAGTTTTCCATTATCGTTCAGTCGAGTGTATCCACTCGCAGAACTTCCCATTAGGGCTGCCCAACTATTCCAACCTGAAGGAATAGCCTTGAAATTGCTGGCTGTGTTTGTCCTACTAGAGCTTTCAGACTTCTTAGGAACTATGCTCTGGCCATAGTTTTCAAGATATTTGCCAACTAAACCCGTATAGTAGCCCTTTGCTTGAAGCCTTTTGGGAAGGCTATCAAAGCCATCGATTTGCTTTAACTCTTGTTGCGATAACTTATTATTTAAGATTTGATGGTTATGCGAGTACAAACCTGTTAGAAGGGTTGTTCTCGATGAATTATCCAGCGATGAAGTAACAAAAGCTTGATTAAAACTGACACCTTTCTGAATAACAGATTTTGTTAGATTCGGTATCACTCCTTTAGCAATAGCAGCCTTGAGATCCCCAGCAGATAGATCATCCGCCATGATGACCACAATGTTGGGATCTTTAGGTAACTTGAGATTAAGCCCTTTTGCAGAACTTTTGTGATCCCCTATAGATTTTGCTTTGCCTTGCTTGCCCTTTGGGGTTTGAGGCGATTTAATTTGCGTAGGATATCCTTTACAGGATTTCTGTGGTGGATACTGCTCCCCTGCCTGACACGGAGTTCCTTTTATAGTAGGGATTATTGTTTTATTGATGGGTCTAGCTTTAGTAGTAACCGCAAACCCTGTCGTCAATAACACAATACATCCTGAAGCCAATAAAAATGCAGCTCTCGGTTTCATTATCTAGTCAAACTCCGGACATAAAAACCTAGACAAATCAGAAAAACGAACTCAATCAGACCTATACTTCAATTAGATAGCAAATCACTATCAATGTTTTGCTCTAACAGCATCAACCTAGAAAGCTTTCCAGACAATTTATAGCTAAGTCTTGAAACCTCTACTCCCATTAAAATGTAATTAATGCAATTTCGCATTTCAATCTCGACTGAGCACTCTTTCTGTAATCATTTTACCCAATAGCTAAAAAGGGTTATTCTTCTACTCTCACCACCTTGATTATTTGCAAATAAATACACCTAAACTTTCAGGTCAACAATCAATCAGCATTACATTCTCTTCATCACTTAGCCCTCATACAAGTAAATAGATCTTGAATTTAGAACCTTGCTTTTTTTTGCTAACCTGTTAAAACATTAACATCCACAATACATATGTCTTTAAATCAGTATTCTTATATCCTAAAGAGTTACTTTTGCTTGTACCCATATCATTTTGTACATCTCATCTGCATAAAGGAGTTCTTAATACCATGGACTCAAAAAACTCATTTAATAATCAAAAATCTTTAGATAGGAGTCAATGGTTATATTTGAATGAGTTCATTTAGTTCTCAGCGAATCATAGCAGTGTACAGACTAAAATCAATCAATTCTCTTAGTCCTTTAACGAACCTCTAACAGAGTCAAAAGATATGAAATACTCATCTTCACTATACCTATTCAAACCTTAAAGCAAGGATTGTCTGTGATCTATATCACAATCCATCAAAATCATTACAAAAGTCTAATTACTATTAGTCAGTCTTAAATAATTTTCTTCTTAATGAAGAGAATCCTATCGTTTGAACTAATATATATGTAATTAATATCTGAACAGCAGAAAAATATCGTTTTAGGCGGCTCCGCACCTGAGGTGATTGATTAGATATCCCTATGTAGGATGGGAAGACCGCACCTAAACCCACCATGACACTTTTAACCTTATCCTTATGCTGCGACATCCAAAACTCTTGGCTTTTGCAGCCAAGGGATACTAGCACGATACCTGCGCCAGTGCGATTAATTTCCTGTGTTACTACCTCATCCTCATCAAGAGATGCAGAACAAAAAGGTAGAGCAGAGGAACCTGCAATTACAAGGCTAGGAAATTTTGTTGTCAGTCGAGCCCGCAGGATATCGAGCACCTTATTCTGAGATCCCAGGAGATAAATAGAAACTCGCTCTTGAGCAGCGCGGTCACAGATCGCCTCAAAAAACATAATTTCAGAGATTAGAGGAATATTCTTATTTTTAAAAGTTTTAAGAATTCTCGATATTAATGGATCATTTAAAACAATCAAGTCGGCTAAGCAAAGCGCCAGCTGAAACTCTGCTTGTATGTATGCTTCAACTAAAAGATGCAAGTCTACCAAACAAACAGCACGACTTTGACGCTCATGTGCCCAGTTGAAAAGAATGTCTAATTGCTTAGTCAATGGCGTAGCAGCAACAGGAATCCCTAGAATCTGGAAAGAATCTAAGTCCGACAGAGTGGAACACGAAGATATGACCCGATTCAGCAGTTTGTATTTGATCATTTAGAAAAAGTATTAAAGTTTTTTTTAATTTTTGAGTGATTTAACTCACTGACTTTAATTCATTGCACTGGTACGGAGCATTAACTCAGGCAAGTCCGCCCAATACTTGGTCTTTGGGTAGATCCTAGCTGTCTATTTATAGAGGTGGCTATGCTGTTAAGTCAGCCCTCAAGGGTGACTTTAAGTCACAATATATCTGCGCTTACTGCAAATTTTTATATGACATTGCCAGATCAATAGATTTTTGTTATAATTTTCCTCAACATTCATGACAAAAAGTCATTAATATTCTTTTCAGAATTGTCCAGGAAGAAATCACACGCTGCATTCTGGAAGTTGCAATGACATATTAGGCAAACAGCTCTACTCTTATCCTGGATGTCCTCTCTCCTGAACCTGACAATCGATCTCAATTTCTTATAGTTACCCTCTATCTAACAAAGCTAGCGAGCTGAGGTTAGCGAACACTCGTCAAATAGAGGATTTATATTTTCTCTTCCTAAAATTTCAATAAATCTCATTAGAATGTCTAATTTTTTGGATATTAATCAAAAAGTGGATTTTGACTATAAGGATTTAGATACTCAAGAGGCCCTTGCAACCCTAGCAACTCTCTTTCCGAATCTGAAGCTGAATAATATCCAAATTATTGTCTTCGTTGACTCTTGGAGAGGTAAGACGTATCAGCAAATTTCGGAGTCTCAGCGTTACGATGCTGATTATTTAAAGGATGTAGGGCATCGACTCTGGAAGCAACTTGGTGAAATTTTGCAAGTTCCATTGTCAAAACACAACTTTCGCTCGGTGTTAAAAGAGCAGATACAAAGAGTTAATGCGCATCAACCCCCATTAAAACGACTGGAGTACCAGGAAAACTCAGTGGTGTCTGGACCTCCAGAAGACAGCATTGATACAGCAGCGGCGGGTCCAGTGGTTGATGTACGGCAAGTTACGGAACTACCTGTTTTCTGGGGGCGTGATGCAGAGCTTTTGCAACTTGAACAGCTAATTATTCATCGTCCCAATCGTTTAGTGGGTATTTTTGGCTTAGGAGGAGTGGGCAAGACTGTTCTTGTTATGCAACTCATTCAAAAAATTGAAGCTCAATTTGAGTTTGTGATTGCTCGCTCTTTGCGAAATACGCCAGAATTCGAATCTTTCTTAGAATCTATACTCAGCATTCTCCAAGGAGACACTTTTACTCGACTACCTCCCCGACTTGATGATCAGGTGTCTTTATTAATTGACTATTTATCAAAGCACCGATGTTTATTGATCTTTGATGATTGGCTATCCCTCCTCGAACCCCAAAATGGATTAAGGTCTTATCGCGCTCAATATGAGTTCTACGGTTTTTTGCTCAGACAGGTAAGTGAGAGTAAACATAAAAGCTGTGTTGTAATTACAAGTCGAGAAACACCTCACGGGCTTGCGTTTAAAGACAATCAAAGCTTTCCCGTAAGTTCCCTATCCTTAAGCGGTTTCACACTAGAGGATGGACTAGCCTATTTGCAAGAAATGAATCTATCAGCTACCCAGCAGGATCTGGAAAAGCTCTTATGGCGTTACTCTGCAAACCCTTACGCCCTGAGTGTTGTATCTAAGACGATCAAAAATATATTTGATGGAAATGTGGCTAATTTTTTATCTAAAAACATGATTATCTATGGCGAAATTCGACAATTAATTGAACAGCAATTTGAGCGTCTATCAAATTTTGAAAAAAATGTGATTTATAACATCACAAACATCACAGATCTTCAGCCTGATGCTATTTGTCCGTTAAATGAATTAGAGGAGAGTCTAGATTGGAGTAATACCTCATTATTAATTGAGTCTCTAGAATCGCTCTACCATAGGTCTTTCATTTCATGGCAAGGCAAGGGAATTGCAGTCCCTCAAATCTTGAAGGAATATATTCAGTGGTTCTATCAAGATAGCTCTCCTTTGGAGAAGCTTTCAACTTAGATGGATCGTATAGAAATCATTGATAAAATCTTTAAAACTCTAGGATGATCGCTCCGATTTGATTGGCTTTAAGTTGCTTACATTTTGTTTATTTATTTTTTAGAAACTGATTTTCTTATACACCATACTTTGGCAATTCGTACTAGGATAAACCTAGAGAAATCAATATTTCTCCGAGCCTGTAGTTCAAATGCTGGTAAGTCCAATAAATACGTGTATGTTTGTAGATATCATCATTCATGCATTCACACGCGGCATCTTGCAGTAATTGGGTTTTAGGACATGATGAAGTTCAATCTGAGTCACATCTTTCCGAACAAGCTCTGGATTGACACAGCGTCTCGGCCAGCACAGTCCAAGACACATGGCAAAGTTAA